>JADFVG010000154.1 GCA_015222405.1 Chloroflexota bacterium | reverse complement strand
GCCCATACGGTGACCACGTCGACAAGTCACTTCACCGTTTTTGCCATCATAGGGACGACAGTCACCCCGCCTCTTGTCATCTCGGATATATCAGTCTATGCCACCGACGATGTTGCCACCGTAAGCTGGACTACGGATAATCCGAGCACAAGCCAGGTAGAATATTGGGTTATCACCAGTCCTATGTCATCGGTGGATACAGCTATGGTCACCAAGCACACTGTCGCTGTGACCGATTTGACCCCAGAGACCACCTATTACTTCAAGGTGATTTCAAGCGACGACTTAGGCAACTTGGCCATATCTGATGAGCACACCTTCACCACCGGGTCTGCTCCTGCCGCTATCAACTGGTGGCTTCTCATCGGAGGCATCATCGGTGGTGCGGTGGTTGCTGTTGTACTAGCGTGGTATTTCGGTTGGCACAGAGGTGGGCCACTGTGGCATTGGTGGTGGCGCAGGAAGGCATAGAACGGCAGCTTGAGAGGTGAAAAGCTTGGCCACCGCTGATAGACGAGGATTCTGGGGGCTGCATTACACGGCTCGCATGTCGTCGAGGAAATAAGTGACCTCTGGGTTAAGCTGTCTTGCTAGCTCCAGCATGGCTGCACTCATATCAATTCCAGTGACCTCAAAGTGCCTCTTCAGAGTATAGTCGTTATGCCCTCCGCCGCAGCCCAGGTCGGGAAGAGTTTTCACTTCGATCTGAGAGTGCTCCCGGATAACCCTGCAGAACTGTTCGGTCTCTTTGATGTAATGTTCCGGCGGGCTTATGATCGGCCACACCCAGGCGAGGTCGCCATATAAGCGCCGCTTATCGCTCGAAGAATATGCTGGCACCCTCATCCCTCCAGTTAAAGAAGGCTGGGTTTCAGATAACAGCAACATAGACAAACTCTGGGTTCGCCTAATCCGCTATCGCTAATCCGCTATCGCAAGTGAAATCGTAGCGTCTAGGGCAATAACTGTCAAATTCAGGGCGGTGGCTCCCGATCTATCAAGGGCAAGAGCTTAGCGACCGAGTGAACCCTCGGTGTCCAATTCGCCACTAGTCAAAGCGATCCCAATATGTGGCCCCTGAGCCTCCAAATCATTGTCGAGCAAGCTTTTGGACCGCATTATTGCTGACCAAAGGTTCTACGACTTTTTTACGGGTTGAAAATCCTCCCAAAGTCGCTTCCGCTGCTGCCACAATGATGCTACCGTTAAATCATCGACGCTATCGCTGACAGAAGGAGGCGATCACCGTGAAAACAGAGAGGATACTGGTCGTTGACGACGAGCCTGAGGTAGCCGAGGTGCTTAAGCTGATGCTCCGCCGGTTTGGCCATCGGGTGAGGATAGTCAGCAATGGACGGGAGGCATTGGACGCTTTCTCCTCTGAAGATTATGACCTAGTGAGCACCGACCTGTGTATGCCTGACCTGTCGGGACGTGAGGTTGCTAAGGCGGTCAAGGGGGCAAAAGCAGAGGTGCCGGTCCTCCTCATCACTGGCTGGGCGCTGCAGCTCGACCCCTCAGACATGGACTTCGACGGCATGATCGCCAAGCCATTTAGCAAAGAGACCCTCTCTCAGCATGTCACTGGGGTTCTCGCTGGCAAAGAGGAGGTATGAACGTGAAAACAGAGAGCATATTGATCATTGACGATGAGCCTCTGGCTAGGGAGATGATGCGAGAGGTCCTGAACAGGGAAGGCTATCATGTTTTTGCTGTGGGAAGCGCAGATGAAGCGCTTCGCCAAGCTGAGAATGAGCACTTCGATTTGGTCCTTGCTGATATCGTCATGCCCTGTAATGGGGGGCTTGAGATGGTTGAGGAACTTCGAGAAGTGAGCCCTGACACCACCCTGCTGATGATCGGGAGCTATCCCAATATTGAAACCGCCCGGGCAGCGATGCGGGTGGGGGTCTATGATTGCATCGTCAATCCTTTTGAGCACTCCGAGCTTCGCGCTGCCATAGCCAAGGCTGTGCGGCGGAGGCGGCTTATTGAGGAGGCCCTGCGCCGGAGGCGGTTTATTAAGGAGGCCCAGCCCCGGAGACAGCTTATTGAGGAGGACTCGCTTCTTAAGCGTCTAGTGGAACCAATAAGGAACAAACGAGCCCCCAGAACCGCGTCAAGCTCAAACACGTAAGGTGAAAATACTCGGAAAGCCGGGTGATATCGAGAGGGATTAATACCGTGCAAGAGAAGATCCTAATGATTGATGATGACTCTGAGCTTTTGGGATTGGCTCAGACTTGGCTGCAAAATGCCGGATACGAGTCGCTCATCGCAGAAGACGGGAGTGAGGGGCTCCGTCAGGTGTCTAACGATCATCCCAATCTGGTGCTCGTGGATGTGGATATCCGCATGGCACGCATGGATGGTTGGGAGGTCTTCCGCCGCATTCGGGAGATGGGCGACATCCCCATCATCATAGTGAGCGTGAACGGTGAGAAATCCGATTTGCTCCGGGGATTCAACCTTGGTGCCGATGACTACGTTACCAAACCCTTTCACTTCCCGGAATTGATAGCCCGGGTGCAGGCTGTTCTGCGCCGAGCCGGTGCCACTTGGCAGCAGGATAATAACAACACCTTCCACAACGAGGAAATAGATATTGATTGGCGAAGTCGCCAGGTGTGGGTTCGAGGGCAAAAAGTGGCGCTGTCGCCCACAGAGTTCCGGCTGCTATCTTGCTTGATTCAAAATCAGGGTTGGACTGTTACCCCTGAGGAGCTATTAAGGAGAGTGTGGGGGCCGAACTACCTCAGCGATAAAGGCTACGTCAAGCTATACATTAGATACCTGCGCCAGAAAATCGAGAGAGACCCTAGCAACCCGAGATGGATCCTGACCGAAAGGGGTGCGGGATACCGTTTCTCGCCTTAGCGACATTTCATTGAAATTACCGCTGAAGAGCTTAGCCTACCGCGTGGGCAATTCCAGTTGAGTGTTTTTTCTATCACCGGCGTTTACAATTGCAGGCTCTCTTTCCGATTCTAACCACCTTGTAACTGAATTCTAACTTCCTTCCAACCTCCTGATGGTATACCTTCATTAGAAGGAGCCTAGAAGAATTGCCAGGAGAATCAAGAGGAGCCAGAAATCTGCTCTCGAGGGTTAGAGCCATATTGAGCCGCTTTGGTATCACACCCAGGAAGATCGAAGCGGACTTGAATAGATATGTAGACATAACCCAGAGGTTTGGCTGTGTGCCTACCTTTCCCCTAACAGCGGTAACCTTGAGCAGGCACCCCGAGTTGATAAGAAAGTTAAGCGGCAGAGAGGTCGAATTTGCCGTTCACGGCTATATTCATACCGACTACAGGTCGCTACCTATAGAAACGCAGACCAGCGACTTCAAGAAAGCGATTGATGTTTTTGAGAGTTGTCAGATTTGCTTCACAGGCTTTCGCGCTCCTTACCTGCGTGGCAACGGTGAGACACTTGAGGCACTCGTGAAGCTCGACTTTGCCTACGACAGCAGCGACACAATATGGTGGGATGTAGTTGATAAGGGTAAGTATACAAAACAAGCGTGGAACGAATATAGAAAGCTTCTCGATTTCTACAAACCTCGAAGTGCTCAAGAATACCTTGCCCTGCCACGGTTCAAAAGTGGTATCGTTGAAATTCCGGTTTCAATTCCAGATGACGAGGTGATGGTGGACAGGCTTGGCATCACAGATGCGAGGGAACTCACTAGAATTTGGGAAATGATCTTGCAAAGAATCTATGCCCGGGGTGAGCTATTCACCCTTCAACTTCATCACGAGCGAATTTCGCTTTGTGCAAGTGCTTTGGAGACTATTCTACAACAGGCGAGAGAACTGAACCCTCCGGTTTGGATTGCTACCCTGGGGGAAATTGCTGAGTGGTGGAAGGAGAAAGACCAGTTCACCTTTGGCATCGATTCCCAAGGCGACGGGGAATACAGAGCTAAGGCAAACTGCTCCGAGAAAGCAACTCTCCTGCTAAGAAATTGTAAGGTGGACAGGCCAACCGCTGAGTGGTCGGGTGGGTATCAAAGCATAGATGCTAAAGATTTTGTCGTAGAATGTCCTAAACGCCCTTGCGTAGGTGTGGGGCCAGATTCTTCACCACACGCTATCAGTTTCCTTAAGAGTGAAGGGTTTATAGTTGAACAGAGCGACCAACCTCACAATTATGGAATCTACTTTGCCAATTTGGCAGATTTCAAGGAAGCTGATGAGAAACCAATTTCTGAGGCAATAGAACGCTCAAACGCTCCTTTATTGAGGTATGGGAGATGGCCTGACAAGGCTAAAAGTGCTTTGGCAATAACAGGGGACATCGACTCACTAACCTTGATCGATTTCGTGATGAGAATGTTTGAGGTCTGGCGACAAAACGGAAGGTAAAGGTTATGGT
>JADFVG010000153.1 GCA_015222405.1 Chloroflexota bacterium | reverse complement strand
TGGGATACAGTAATTAGTGTGCACCTGAAAGGGCATTTTGCTTGCACCAAGCCTGCCTGCGTCATATTCAGGCAGCAGCGGAGCGGTCGCATCGTTAACACCTCCTCTACATCGGGTCTGGGCAATATGGGACAGGCCAACTACAGCGCAGCCAAAGAGGGTATTGTTGGCCTCACCAGGACCGTAGCCCGAGACATGGGAAGGTATGGCGTTACCTGCAATGCCATTCGTCCTGCCGCTGCCACCAGGATGACGGTGACCCCAGAGCTGCAAGCAGCCTGGGAGAAGAGAGCAAAGATGGGCGTGGGTGGATCCAGTGCTGAGGCCGCGGGGGTTCCCGACCTTTCAGCCATGGCACCCGAGGCAGTATCACCGATGGTGGTATTCCTGTGCACCGATGAGGCGGCTAATATAAATGGGCGCAACTTCCTTGTTACTGGAGGCAACGTATCCCTCTACTCCGAGCCAGAAAACTGGAGATCCATTTTCAAGGAAGGGATATGGACTGTGGATGAGCTCTGTGACCTGGTACCGAAGTCTCTGGGAGCGGGTTTGATCAATCCCTCACCACCACAAGCGCCGAAAACGTAGGCATCGCTCCTGGTTTTTGAAGAAGCAGGAAGGATTAACCTTCCTGCTTCTTTATTAAGGGGCATCGTGGTCAACTAGGCGACATCACTGGGCGCATTACTCTTTGATCGCGCTTCCCTTTCCCCCTCTTCCCAAGCGCTTCGGTGCATCTCCATGATTACAAAAGTACCATTATGCCGTTTCTTTTGCCCCCGGGTAACAAAGCCACATTTCTCAAAGCACCTTTGCGCCCTGAGGTTCCAGTTAAGAGTGTGGAGGTAGATTCTCTTCAGGGCTGTGGTAGTGAAAATATGGTGGAGCACAGTGATGATGGCATCGGTGCCATAGCCCTGATCCCAATAGTCACGGTCGCCGATCATGATCCCCAGCTCCGCCTCTCCCTTGCCTTCATCGATATCATAATACATGAGATTGCCTATATGCTTACCTTCCAGATCATCTACGGCAAAGCGGTACCGTCGCCGGCTGGGATAGCGCAATTCATCGGCATAATCGGCCAAAAAATCGGTGAAGAGCAGCTTCTGGACTGGAGCGGCGTCAAGGTGGGCAAGCTCCTCATCACAGCGCCAGGCATAATCATTGGCAGCATCTTCTAATCTTTTTTCCCGCAGTATTACCTTTCGACTCTTCAGCACTTTAGCAACTCGCTATGACCTCAGAGGTCAAGTTTCAAATCCAAAGGAGAGGGGCTCCCTCTCAATACCTGCTTCCCCAAGCGCCTCCTTTGCCGCCTGACAGATGTGTTCATCAGGGTGGTTAAGACACTCACGGAGTGCTTCTTCAGCCTCGCTGCCTCCAATCTGTCCTAAGGCTGCTATTGCAGAGATCTGCACCTGGCTATCCTCATCAGAGATAAGCCTGATAAGATGGGGCACAGCCTCTTCCACGCCAAGCTCCCCACAAGCCCCCACCGCCTCAAAGCGCATCTCCGCATCCTGGCTGCCAAGCTCCTTTACCAGCGTCGGGAGCCAGACTGGGTCACAATTCCTGCCCATGGCATAGAGGGCACTGGCCCTCATGTTGGCATTATCACTTTCGTAGGCTTGCTGGATGATCTCCTTTACCCCCGGCAGGCTGAGGGGAGCAATAGCTTCGATAGCTCGGCGCCTCACCTCAAGCTGCTCTCTCTGGTCCTCAATGGCGAAAAGCAAAGCCTCCTGCACCCTCTCCCTATCCTTGGGGCGCAGTTTCTCCAGCTCGGCAAGCAGGGCGAACTTGCCCAGCGCCATGGCGGCAGTGGCACGAACCGATTCCTCGTCGTCCTCCCTGAGCAGAGTAATAAGAGGGGCGATGAGGGAGCAATTCTCACACTCCCACAGGCCTTCAATGCATCTTACCCGCACTATATCATCAGGGTCATGGAGGCAGGCGCGGAAGATGTCATCGAAGTTCAGCCTGGGGTTCTCCTCAGCAAGCTCCTCGAGCTTGCTCATGATCTGCCTCTGTCTCTCGATGCCCGTTCTAGCCCATGCCGCCAAGAACGACTCTAGCTCCTCGTGGGAAAGGTCTGACAGATCGGCCAACCTTGAGGCAACCAGAGGTTTATCCTCATTGCTTAACTCAGCCAGGCATCTCTCCAGAGACAAGACGTGCCTCCTTAAAGCCTTTATCCTTTGCTTGCCACCGCCAACGTGGGGCAATAAAGGGCCGGGGTCCTGATGACGCTACCGACCCATTCCGCCTCACGTCCAATGGCGCTAAGCTCCGTCAAAGCGTGGTAAATGTTTCCTGAGACCATGGTGTCTTTGACCCGGCCCACGATTTCGCCCTTTTCCACCTTATATCCGAGGAGGACATTACCGCTGAACTCGCCGCCCAAAATGTTTCCCTGCTCCGCTCCTATGAGCTGCTCCACAACCAAGCCCTCTTTCATATCTCGGACCATTTCCTCAAAGGGCGTGTCCCCGGCCTCAATTACGAGCGCGCTCACTGAGGGGCTGGGCATGCCACCGCGACCCCGGTTGCCATTCCCTGTGCTGCGAGCACCGGCGAGAGCGGCGGTTTGTAAGTCATAAAGGAAGTTTGCCACAATCCCCTTTTCAATAAGGACCGTCTTCTGGCTAGGCACACCCTCATCATCGCAGGGGCAGCTTGCGGGGCGATAGGCAATGGTGGTATCGTCCCACAGGGAGAACCTGTTATCGAAGAGTTGCTTCCCCACTCTGCCCACCATAGGTGATGCCCCTTGCACTACCATCCTGCCATTAAAAGCGAGTGCCAGAGGGCTGAGGAAAGCGCTTCTCACCCCCCTCGGGGTGAAGACCACGGGCAACTGTCCTGACGACACCGAGGCAGTATTCTTTGCCAGTTCCAACTGCAGGGTCACTATATCGGTTAAAGCGGTCAAATCCATTATCGGCTGACAGGAGCTCTCCACCTCGCCAACGAAGAGCATGTCTGTATCCCGAATTAACGTCCCCTCGAGAGCGACAGTGAAGAAGCTCTTCTGGTAGCTTGCCTCGCCGCCACGAGAGTTGAGGATTCTCACCCTGCCCATGCTCTTAATCACCCCGGCCTCGCATACCAGCTCTGGGGTATGGTCTCGCACCTTTGCTATCAGGGAATCGCCCAGCTCAACCATATCTTCTATGGGAATGGCCTCTACCCCCGGGTCGTAGACTTCAACCTGGGGATATGCCTGCTGAGAGGGAAAGGTGAATCTGGCCTCGACCCCAAACTGGGCGGTATCCACCGCCATCCTCACCAGCGCCTGGGGATCACCAAGCTTGGTGGTGGTGGCAAACCCTATCTTGCCTTCTTTAATGATGCGCAAAGAGAGCGAGGTGCTCTCCCTGGTCTCCAGCCGCTTCAGCCGATTGGCCTCAAAGCCGACAGGGGTCTCGGTTACTGAGGCGAGGAAAACCTCTGCCTCCTCAGCAACCTTCTTTGCCAGCTCCAGAACCCTTTCCACTATCTTCCCCCTACGAGGCACTTGCTTATCCTTATGTGGGGGCTGCCATTGGATACCGGAAGGGGGGACTGCGCCCCCTTGCCACAGCCACCCCCCTGATTCATCTCAAGGTCGTTGCCTATGGCATCGATGTTACCCAGGGTGACGAACACGTTGCCGGTGAGAACCACGGGTCGCAGCAGTTCTGCTACCCTACCATCCCTGATCATATAGGCCTCCCCGGCGGAGAAGGTGAACATCTCCATGCTGGTCATTCCCCCATACCAGTTCTTGACATACACCCCCTCCTTGATATCAGCGACCATCTCGTCAAAAGAAACCTTCCCCGGCTCAATGAAGGTATTGGTCATGCGCACGATGGGGGGATGGCGATAATCAAGCGCCCTGGCATTTCCGGTGGGCTCCTCACCCATTTTGGCTGCCGTCTCCCGGGAGTGAAGCCTGCCCACCAGCACCCCTTCCCTGATAAGATAGGTCTTTGTTGCCGGCACGCCCTCGTCATCATACTTGTAGCTCCCCCTGAACCCAGGGATGGCAGCCCCATCTACGATGTTGAGGTGCTCGCCGCCGAATCTTCGCCCCAGCACCATGATCTCCCTCAGGCGCTCATTCTCATAGACGAAATCAGATTCGGAGAGGTGGCCGAAGGCCTCATGGGCGAAAACGCCAGCAAGAACGGGGTCCAAGACCACGGTATATTCCCCTCCCTTGAAGTGAGGTGCTAAGAGAAGCGCTACAGCACGCTGCGCTATCTCCTTCACCTGATGCTGAAGCCCTTGCGTAAAGCCGAAATCGCCGCTTGAGCCCAGGCTCATGGTCGCCTGCTGCACATCGCCGTTCTCACGAGCGATAACCGCGATGCGCAATGAGACGTCCATCTTGGTTTGCTCGATATAGCTGCCCTCGGAATTGGCGAAAATGACCTTCTTGGCAGCGTCTCCATATGCGATTACGGAGGTTTGAATCTTGGGCGTGGACCAGATGATCTCATTGTACTCATCAAGGAGACTTTTCTTTTGCGCCAGGGGAATGGTTGTGGGGTCCTTCACCCCTTCAGGCTCAACCATGTCTACCACTGGCGCTACCGAGGCAAAACTGCTCGCCTCTTTGCCCACCAACCGCGCCTGGTTCACCGCCAGCTCCACTTTTCCCTCGAGCCCATCTAGCTCGTTAAAACTGACAAAGCCCCAGCCCCCATTTACCAGGGCACGCACATTGCCCCCGAGGCTGGTGCTGCGGCCAGTCTCCTCTAGCTCCCGCCCCCGGTACTGGATACGGCTTGCCTCCCTCTCCTCAATGCGAACCTCGATATAATCGGCATGCTGCCCCTTGAAAGCATGAGAAATCAAGTGGCGTATTTGTTCGGTTTCTGGCATCACCTTCTCCTTGGGCTTCAAGCTAGTTTACAAGAGGGCAAAGGGGATGTCAATGATTGACCTGTCCTGTGTCTTGGCCTTATATTATACGAATCCATGTCTTTAAGGCTTGGGCCACATAAGAGCCTACTGGTGAAGGAGTGGAAGTGGAGGAATTGAGCCTGCTGGAGAATATGGCCATCGTTCTGACGGCAGCCCTTATCGGGGGCATGGTTGCTCGCCGCCTAAAGCTGCCGGTTATCCTCGGCTATCTGGCAGGTGGGATCGCCATCGGGCCCTATGGGCTGGGTTTGGTTCGCGATCTGGAACAGATCGAGACTCTGGCCACCATCGGGGTTGTTCTGCTGTTGTTTACCTTAGGCATAGAGTTCTCCCTGAGCGCAGTGAGAAAGATGGGAAAGGTCGCCATATTGGGCGGCATTGCCCAGATATTGGCTACCGCAGCTCTGGGCTTGATGGCGGGCTGGTTTTTCCACTGGCCGCTGGTGGAGGCCGTTTTCTTCGGCTTCCTCATCGCCCTGAGCAGTACCATGATTGTCATCAAGACCCTTATGGAGCGCGGGGAGTTGGGAAGCCCTCATGGTCGGGTGATGATTGGCATCCTCCTGGTGCAGGACCTGAGCGTGGTTCCGCTGATGGTCATTGTGCCCTCCCTAGACCAGTCGGGAATAGCCCTCCTTTCAGCATTGGGCTGGGCCGCCCTCAAAGCTGTTCTTTTCTTGGGGGCGATGCTTGTTTTGGGGTTTTGGGGATTGCCCTGGCTTTTGAAGAGGTTAGCCGGGGCACGCTCCAGGGAGCTATTCCTGTTGGCGGTGGTCTGCCTTGGTTTGGGGGCGGCCTTTGGCACCTACCACTTTGGGCTTTCGGTGGTCTTTGGTGCCTTCGTCGCCGGGCTTCTGATCAGCGAGTCCGAATATGCCCATCAGGCTCTGGCCGATATCGTGCCCCTGAGGGACATCTTCGCCACCCTCTTCTTCGTCTCCCTGGGGATGCTGGCCGATCCCGACTTTGTGATGGCAAATCCCGCACTGGTGGGCTGGGTGGTGGTGATCATAATCGTGGGAAAGTTTCTCATCTGTTCCTTTATCCCTTGGCTATTCGGCTACAGCGCCAAGACAATGCTTTTTGTGGGAAGTGGCTTGTTTCAGATCGGTGAGTTCAGCTTCATCCTGGCCGCCCTTGCCCTGGATAAGGGCGTGATTTCCGACGATCTCTACTCCTTGACCTTAACCAGCGCGGTTATTACTATATTGCTGACCCCCTTCGGCCTGAGCCTGGCCTCAGCCCTTTACCACCGGCTTAGCCAGGGGGAGAGGTTTTCAAGGTTTTTTACCCCTCGCCTCGACCCAGGGTCGGTGGGGGAAGAGGAGAAGCTTTCTGGCCATGTGGTGATCTGCGGCTGTGGTGCAGTGGGCCGAAATCTAGGGAGGATTCTGGAGCGAAGGAATTTCTCTCGCCTGGTTATCGACATCGATCCCAGGGTTATCGAGTCCTTACACGCCCGGGGTGTTCCCGCTATCTATGGGGATGCCAGCAACCCCCATATCCTGGCTCAGGCGCATCTGGAAAGGGCAAAGGTTATGGTGGTCACCTTCGCCGACCCAATAGCCACCGAGCTGGCAGTGAGGAATGCCCTGATGATCAATCCAAGACTGGATGTGGTGGCTCGGGTTCACGGTGATGAGCAGGCTGAGGTACTGCGAGGCATGGGCGTTGCTGAGTTGGTACGCCCCGAGTTTGAGGCTGGCCTGGAGATGATCCGCCATACATTGCATCGCTTCGGCTTGACTACACATGAAATTCAATATATCGTTAATACGCTGAGGGATGAGGGGTTAACCTAAGAGAGGAGGCTCCCTTGACCCGTTTTATCCTGGTAAGGCACGGGCAAACTGAATGGAACAGGTTTGAGAGGTTCAGGGGCAGGGTGGATATCGACCTCGATGACACGGGGTTGAAACAGGCTGAGGCAGCAGCAGAGAAGATTGCCCGATTGGAGGTGAAAGCTATCTACTCCAGCCCCTTGAAGCGAGCCATGACCACAGCCCAACTCATCGCCCATCCTCTTGGCCTTGAAGTGCAGCCGCTGGAGGGGATCAATGACATGGACTTCGGCCAGTGGCATGGGCTTTCCATCTCGGAGGTGAGAGAGCAATACCCCGAGCTTTTTGCCCTGTGGCGCTTACACCCGGAGAGGCTCGAGATTCCCGAGGGGGAAACCCTGGAGCAGGTGCGAAACAGGGTGGCTGCTTGTATCGATGAGCTGGCGGCAAAGCACGACGGCGAAATTGTGGCCTTAGTAAGCCATCGCGTGGTGTGTAAGGTGCTTCTGTGCCACCTTCTTGGCTTGGACAATTCGCACTTCTGGCAGATAGCGCAGGATGCCACTGCGATCAATATTTTCGAGGTATCTCTGAGTGGGTTCACCGTCTGGCGTATCAATGATACCTGCCACCTGAGGGATCTGAAGGCATGAGCATCAATGAAATCATTGCCCTGCTGGAGCAAGAGTATGGTGCCCTGGAGTGGCGACCCCATGCCGATCCCGTCTCCGTGCTCATCGGGACCATCCTCTCCCAGAACACCTCTGACGTCAACTCTCACCGTGCTTTCGACAGGCTTATTGAGACCTTCGGCACCTGGGAGCGAGTGGCTGAGGCTGGCGTGAATGAAATCGCTGCAGCCATCAGGGGCGGTGGTCTAAACAGGATCAAGGCAGTGCGAATAAAGGCCTGCCTCGAGGGCATCTTGGAGAGTCAGGGCTCCTTGGACCTCAGTTTTTTGGCCCATCTTTCTTCCGCTGAGGCTAAAGCATGGCTGGAAAAACTCCCCGGAGTGGGGCC
>JADFVG010000152.1 GCA_015222405.1 Chloroflexota bacterium | reverse complement strand
CTGGCCAGGACCTCAATCTGCCCATCCTTGATGTATAAGATCGGCTTAATCCGCAGCACTGTGCCCAGCAGAGCCGCTGCACCACCGATGCGCCCTCCTTTGTGGAGGTACTCCAAGGTATTGACGACAAAGAAAATATGCATCCCCTTAATGAGCCTTTCAGTGGAAGCCCTGATTTGGGATAGCGGCTGCCCTTCAGCGGCGGCGCGTGCCGCGGCAAGAACGATCATCCCCAGCCCCATGCAGGTGGAAAGCGAGTCCACTACCTCAATCTGAGCTTGGGGCAGTTCATCCTTGGCATTTAACGCTGAATTGACAGTTGCGCTCAGCTTGCTCGAGATGTGGATGGATAAGATAGGCACCGCCTCGCGGGCTGTCTCGCCATACGCCTGCACAAAATCGCCAATAGAGGGTTGGGAGGTAGTCGGAAGCGTGCTAGCCTTGGTGAGCTTACGATAGAACTCCTCGTTGCTGATGTCCACCCCCTCGGCATAAGCCTCTGGCCCGAAAAGGACTTTGAGCGGAACGACCTGAATGCCATATCTTGTAATAAGCTCGGGAGGCAGGTATGCAGTGCTATCAGTAATGATTTTGACTTCAGCCACTCCTTTTCCTCCAATCTTCCTTCGAGTCACGACCCCAGCTCGTGGTGACCATAATGAGAATGGCCTAAGATTGCTGCTATTCCACAGATACGGTGTCTAAAACCACGATGGAGCGTGAGACCTTTGGTTCAGCTACCTCTTGTGACTTGTTCCAAGGGCCTTGTTATCGCTGCTACTGCAGAATTTTATGATTTCGGCAAAGTTGTTGATCTTTTCCCGATTGGTGGTCTCGGGGAAGCCATCATAAGTAAGGTTAATCCAGGGCTTCCCATATGTTGCGCTGAACTTCTCAGACATGGCAGCCACAATTCCTCCCGGCATGCAACCGTGTGGCATTACCGATATCACGCCGGCAAACTCAGGGTTCTCCATCCAATCAATGCCGCTTCCTATGCTAAGGACTGCCTCGCTGCCACACTTGGGAGACAGATACTGGCTCGTAAGCCCCAGTATCTCCTTTGTCGAAGGCTCTTCGGTATCAAGGAAGTCCTTGAAGTTGACGCTCACCGAGTGCGCGTCATGCTTTTGTATAACCTTTCTAATATAACCGGAAATAATCCTCTTCAAATTCCTGTCACTTACACCGTCCTCAATATTCCTATGTGTAATATATGTAAGCCATTCCTCGAACGGGGAGATGATAACCTCAAGGCCTGCCTTCTCGCACTCTCTTGCCAGATTCTTATTACTAAATTTATTAGAGCGCAGGAAAATCTCACCGTTGATGCCCACCAGTGGCCTTCTTGGCTTATCGGGGTCAACTAGAGACCTAAATTTAGAGGCTGCATCTCTTAGCACGTCATCAAAAGCCTCTTTTTTACGAATGCGGCTGGCAATCCTGGCCAGGTATTCGGTAAAGAGTTCGTCGGTTACCCCTGCTGACTCTTCGTAAGGACGGGTGCGCCACAGAAGCCTCTCCAAATAATCTATGGCAACAATGCCCCTAAAAGCGAGGCGCTCGAATCCGGCGCCGAGATTCAAATCATGGTAGGCATTGTTCGACACGGTGGTTCGTATCGGAAGATCAAAGCCAATTTCCCTTAGTAGCCTGATTTCCTCTACGGCGTATTTGCCAAAACGGCACGGCCCGTATGCGCTAGCCAGAAATCCCTCGACATCCTTGGGGTCAATCGCATCATGTTCGTTCTCGTAGAAGAACCTCATGAAGCCGCCAAGAGTTACGCGATACGGCAGGCATTCCTTGCCTGATGTTAACTTGTGGCTGTAGAGAATGTTCCGTTCATCTGGCTCGGGAAGCACAACTGCCCTGACTCCATAGGCTTCCATGGCAGCGGCGAGCGCCTCGGCATGGGGAGCCATGCTCGGTATTATAAGCACCTTTTTTGAACTGATCGTTGTCGTCGCCTTCCTCTGGATATTCTTAACCACAGCCAGGCTTTTATCCGCTTTGCTGGCACGGGCGAATCCCGTAATGGTATCAACGAAGGCCTCAAGGCGGGTAACAATGCCTGCCTCGGCTGCATGCTCATCGATCTCCAGTTCACCCAAAGGCTTGCCACCCATGATATCTTGAACAATATTGATTATGAACGAGTTCGGACCGCAGCCAAAATTGGTCAGTACTAGCCCAAATAGCGACGGGTCGCGTGCAGTTATGGCCGCGCCCGCTATGTGCTTGCTTTCGTAGAACCAATAAGGTCGGTCTGAGTACTCATAGACGTTTACTGAAGACAGGGGCAGGAAGTCAAGCGGTATCGGGACTACACCGAGCTGGGCAAGCTTTTCAGCTATACCAAGGTTTGCCCCTGCATCCTGCGACATATAGGAGCGGGCAAAAATCACTACCCCTAATTGGTTGCTTTGGCGCAGTTGCTGGGGTATTTTCTTGCCTAGTTCAGCCTGGGCTGCTTCAAATTCCTGTTGCGCTCTAATACCGGCAATGGCAGCTCTTTTTCCTTGTTTCTTGCTAAAGCCCATTTTTGCTGCACAATCGGCGAGGTTATTTATCGTGTCGGTGTCGCCCCTGCTGAAGTCAATTATTGGTATCAGCAGCCGGTCTTCGAGGCCCAGAACCTGGCGGATGATAAATGGGGATGCCTGCACCAGGGGACAGGAATACTTCTGGTTCTCATCCCCCTCTTTCACCCCCAGCCGGATGAAGGACGGATAAAGGATGTAGTCAACATCTTTGAGGCTTGCCGCATGGCCGTGTAGCAGCTTGACAGGGAAACAACTGTCGGTATAGCTCAACTCAACCGCTTGCTCCATGATCTGCTTGGTGGTCTTGCTCGAAAGGACGACCTTCGCCCCAAGGGCATTAAGGAAGGCAATAAGCATTGGCGCGTAGTCATATACCATGAGCGCTCTCGGAATCCCGACCGTAGGCCCGGTGCCAGCCCCTTCCCTGTATTCTTTGAATAACAGCTTCTCGCGTTCATCGAAAAGGGTTGCCATCCTCTCCCGGCTAATAGTGCTGTCAAAAAGATCGCACCTGCTGCCGTAGAACGTGGGCTTTTCACCAGGTATCTCCATCCGGGTTATAGTGCAGTTGTTATCACATACCTTGCAGGTGAAGGTTGAAACGGTATATTGGTTGTCAATGACCTCTTGAAATCCCTTAAACCCGGAGACATTGCCGTCCACCTCCTCCTTCGCCAGAAGGGCGGCACCTATTGCCCCGCTCACCTCCTTGTGTTCGGGCACGATTATGGTCTTTCCTGGGAGAGCTTGCTTAAAGGCAGAGACAACGGCATGATTATAAAAAACTGCTCCCGTGAGTATTACCTTATCGCCCAGTTTCCTGTTGCCCACGAGGTTGTAGAGGTAATTCTTGGCAATGGAGAGGGAAAGGCTCGCTGTTAGCACCTCTAACGGCACACCTTGCTGTTGGGCTAAAGCAACTGCCTGCCCCATAAAAGCAGCGCACCTTGTTCCCAGATCAATGGTATGGGGCGCATTGAATGCCAGATTGGCGAACTCACCGTTTTGAACGGAAACGCCGAGCAATTCAGCCAGTTCATCAATGAAGCTGCCAGTTCCAGCGGCGCACGCCTTGTTCATCTGGTAATCAACGACAACGCCGTTGCGCTTGATAACAAGCTTGGAGTCCTGGCCGCCGACCTCGATAATGTCTGCTTCTGGGTCTATATCTTCTGCCGCTCTTGTCTGAGCGGTAATCTCGTTCTTTATCAGGTCTGCGCCGATAAAACCGCCAACTAGATATCTCCCCGATCCGGTGACACCCACTCCAGCTATCTTTACCTTATCCCCGACATCTTGGAGCAGGTTCCGGAAAACCTCCTTTACCGCTTCAATTGGCCTTCCCGCTGTCATGAGGTAATTCTTTACCAGGACTTTTGTGCCCGATTCGTCAACGATAACTGCCTTGGTGCTGGTAGAGCCAACATCGACTCCGAGATAGCCGGTAAACGGTTCCTCTATCTTTGGACCTATCCAGCCTTCATGCTGAGTGACTCTCTCAAGCCCCGGCATTTCAAAATAGTTTTGCTTGACATCCGCTTCGGGCAGGACAATCACTCTTGAAATCTTCCCCGATTCCTTCGAAAGTAATGCTGAACCCAAAGCCTCAATATGAAGGGGATTTTGGGGGACAATTGCGTGCACTTGATGGCCGTTCCGTGCCGAGAGCATATCATCGATGGATTTCGATATCGCTTCATTGGCAGCAACCCCGCCAACAAAGTAGACTGGTTCCTCAAGGATCCCTTGCTTAAGGGATGCGACCATTCGAGCTATGCTCTCACAAAGTGCACAAAGCATTGTCCCTAGCGGGACACCCTTCTGCTGTAGATGGATAAGGTCAGTCTTGGCAAAAACGCTGCACCTGGCGGCTATCCTTGGCGGGCTATCTTCAGACTCCAGCGCAAGTCGGGCAAAATCTTCCATGTTGATTCCAAGCCTGTATGCCTGTTGGTCGAGGAACCTTCCCGTGCCTGCGGCACAAAGAGGGTTTGACGCCACCTTCCATGGCTTTCTCAGCCCATCCTCCAGCCCGATGACCAAGGAGCTCTGGCCACCAATTTGGATGATAGTTTTTGCATCGGGATGGAAATGAAGAAGCCCTGAAGCGATCGACAGCGAGCTGCTGTATTCCGAGCAGTTCAGCTCTTTGGGTATCACACCCTTACCTGAGCCAGATACCCCAGCACTGACGATTTCTTCAAGGTTGAAGTTTTTGCTCAGCCTTGAAATAAGTGAAGCGACAGCGGCTTTTGGACTGGAGGTTATGTTCTCAGTATCAAGCCGAGCTACATTGAAGTCGTCATCAATGAGAGCCAGCTTGGTGTTAACCGACCCAATATCTATACCGAGGAAGTATCTCATCTTAAATAAATTATAATATTCTAGCACATATTGCAATAGCTGTGTAGTACCTTGCGCAATGCACTACCAGCAGATTGAGACTGCCACAGTAAGCGTGCTATACTTAGGTGGGAGCGGAAATGTCAGGCGGTCGAGGGAGGTCTACTTAGTGCGGCACGCACGCAGGGAGGAGAGGGAGTGATGGGGATCAGACTTTATAACAAACCCAAGCCTGAAAATCCAGTTTTGATAGCTGCTTGGCCGGGAATTGGGAACATTGGAATAATAGCGGTCGATACGTTAAGGGGAATGGTAAAGGCGGAGGAATTTGGGGAGATAGAACCTTGGGATTTTTTCTACCCCAAGAAGGCCTTAATCAGAGATGGTGAGTTGAAAGAACTGGAGTTCCCGAGTAACAAGTTCTATTT
>JADFVG010000151.1 GCA_015222405.1 Chloroflexota bacterium | reverse complement strand
CCCTTAGAGTGCTCCCACTCTGCCATTCCTCCCTATTGCAATCCCGTTGACTTTACTGTCACCCTGTGCCACCCCGCCCTGTCAATAATCCCTCCCCTCACCGCCAGACTATCGTGGGCTCCTTCTTGAGGGGTATGCGGCGATACCTATACTTCGGATGCCCGACCAGCATGGCCCCGTAGAGCCGGTGGTCCTCGGGAAGCGCAAGCGCCTCCATTATCGCAGGAGAAGCGGCGGCAACCATCTGGAAAAACCCGTTCCAGCACGCCCCCAGGCCCAGAGAATAGGCCGCCAGCTCAAGGTAGGTCAGGGCGATACAGCAATCCACCTGGGAGAGACCGAAACCTCTATGCGCATGGGCTACGATGAGATGAGGCGCGCCGCGCATTACCACGTCCATCCCCAGGTCCCACGCGGCCACTATGAGCTTCAACTGCGAGGTTTCGGCCTGCCCCGGCGCTTCCCCGGCCATCGAACGCATCCAATCGATCACCATCCGGCCGAGGCGCTTCACCTCCTTGCTGTCTTCGATAACAAGCCACTGCACCGGCTGCACATTGGCCCCGGACGGCGCATAACGAGCGATGTCGATCAGCCTGGTAAGTACCTCCCGCTTCACCGGCTTTTCCTTGTAGACACGAATGGAGCGCCGCGACTTCAGGAAATGCTCGACCTGCTCCGCAGTAGGAAGCAGCTTCTTGCTGATCGGGACGCACTCCTCCGGCTTCATCGTCCCGCGGCTAAGGGCCCCACGCGGGCACACAGCGACGCAATGGCCGCAGTTGATACACCGCCACTCGCCGCCTGGAGCCAGGTAAGGCATTGCCCCACGCTCCGCGATGAAAATGACGCCCGCAGGACACTCCGCAGAGCACATGCCGCAACTGTTACATTCTTCAGTGTCAACTACAAATACGCTCATTGTCCCCCCCCCTTAAATCTCGCCCAAACTATAACTACCCCCCAATCAACCGTCAACTTGTGCCATCTTTCCCTTGACAGGATGAGAACATGTGTTCTATAAAGAGAGTAACACACATGCACCCTTCTGGCGAAAAAAGGAGGTGGAACATGACCGAGGAAACTAAAGAGGTCGAGGAGACAAGGGCCGAGGGCGGGGGCGAGGGCACAGAAAACGAACAGGAGAGGCGGATCGGGGAGCTGGAAGCGACACTGGCCCAGCTTCAGCAGCAGATGGCGGAGCGGGAGCAGGAGGTTGATGGCCAGGTGACGGCGCTCAAGGAGCAGCTATCCGGCGCCGCAGCCAAATATCGGGCCCTCATCCTCACCACCACCCCCGAGGTGCCCGAAGAGCTGGTCACGGGAGAGACCCCCCAGGAGGTGGAGGCCTCCTTTGCCGCCGCTCGGGAGATGGTGGAGAAGGTGAAGGCACAGCTTGAGGCTCAGGCTCAATCGGAGAGGGTGCCCACCGGGGCTCCAGCGAGGACTCCTCCCGATCTCGGGGCGCTCTCCCCACAGGAAAAGATCGCCTACGCCCTTTCTCACCAAGGTTAGGCATAGCAGAGAGAGGGGCTAAAGCCAAGAAACAAGGTAAGAAAGCGGGTAGCCCTTCCATCAAACACAGCAACTAGAACGAAAAAGGGGTTTGGGGGTGTTCCAAATAATCACAGGAGGTTCCCATGCCTAGAGGCGGCATAAGACCAGGTGCCGGCGCGCCACACCACAACATAAACGCCCTCAAATCAGGTCGCCATTCCATCCAGCTCCGCGCCCTGATCCTGGCTCTTATCGCATCGCCAAAAGCACGCTCCCTCCTCCTCTGCCTTGCCAAACAATCAAAAAATAACCCCTCAACAGCTTCAAAAAGTTACCAGAAAACAAAAACAATCAAAGGAGGTTAAAAAATGGCAATCACTTTAGCCGAAGCAGCCAAGCTTTCCAACGACATTTTGCTCGTGGGGGTTATCGAGACCATCATCTATGATAGCCCCATCCTTCAGCTTATGCCGTTCATCGAGATCGTGGGCAACGGGCTGACCTACAACCAGGAGAACGAAGCCGCCACCGCAGCCTTCTATGACGTTGGCGATACCTGGGCTGAGTCCACGCCGACCTTCACCCAGAAGACGGCCACGCTCAAGATCCTGGGCGGCGACGCCGATGTTGACAACTTCCTCAAGGCAACAAGGAGCAACATCCAGGACCTGGAGGCCGCCGTCGTTCAGCTCAAGGCCAAGGCGGTGCAGCAGAAGTTCGAGGACACCTTCATCAACGGCGATACCACAGCCGATCCCAAGTCCTTCGATGGCATCGACACGCTCTGCGATGTCAACCAGACGGTGAGCATGGGCGCAAATGGAGCTACCCTCACCCTGGAGAAGCTGGATGAGCTCATCGATATGCTCAAGGGGGGCAAGCCGGACATGCTTCTCATGAGCCGGCGCTCGAGGCGCAAGCTCACCGCTCTCAGCCGAGCCGCAGGTGGGGTTCTGGTCACCGATCGCAACCAGTTTGGGCAGATGGTGGAGTTTTACGACGCCACCCCCATCGGGGTTTGCGATTGGATCGCAGACGACAAGACTGTTGGCAGCTCCGAGGACTGCTCCACCATCTACGCCCTTAAGTTCGGCGAGGGGGCGGTAGCCGGGCTCACCAGCCCCGGAGGGCTCCAGGTAGAGCGGGTGGGCAGCCTGGAGACCAGGGACGCCTCCAGGACCAGAGTCAAGTGGTACGTCTCCATCGCCGCGTTCAACACCATAAAGCTCGCGAAACTCATTGGAGTTCGCGACTAGAACGGAGGGGGATAGAGCAAGACTCTATCTCCCTCCACCTGATCAGGGGGTGAGCTATGGCAAATGTACGTATTGATGAGAACGGGATCCCCAAGGGTCCGGTATATGAGATAACGGAGCCGGGTTTGCACCGGAGCGGTGTTACCGCTGTCGATGCCGCCGACCCAGAGGATACCAGTGGCGCCATCGATTGCAGTGGCTATGAATACTGCCGCCTGGACTTAACCATTGACGGCGTAGGTTTCACCAGCCTTACGGTGCAGGTCATCTTCTGGAACTCTCGCCAATCCAAATGGTTCGGCGGGGCTTCGCGGCAGTTCACCGAGACCGGTCGCTATGCTTTGGCGGTGCCCGATGCCCGAGGCTCCATCATCTTCCTCAAAGTAACCCAATTTTCGGGCACATCCTTCAGCCTCAGCGCTGACTACGTGCTCTGTTAAAGGAGGTGGAGATGGGACTAAGACTAGCCGGTGAGGGATATGCTGAAGGCGGCGTCACCGAATTCCTGGGGCTCTCCGATACTCCCATTACCTATTCGGGGCAGGGGGGCAAATATGCCAAGGTGCACGCTGCCGAGAACGCCCTGGAATTTGACACCCCCAGTGGCGGGGGCGATATGCTCAAGAGCGTCTATGATACCGATGATGACGGCGTTGTGGACAACTCCGAGAAGCTGGAGGGGAGCACTAAGGCGCAAGTCCAGGACCATGATCCTAAAGCTCACACGCATACTGAAAGTGAGATCACCGATCTCGAACATGATGCGGTGAAGCTCCAGGGAAGAGACCTCGATAGCGCGGCACCTGCCGATGGGCAGGTGGTGACCTGGGAGCAGGCTACCAGCAAGTGGAAGCCGAAAACCCCGGCTGGTGGCGGAGACATGCTCAAGAGCGTCTACGATACCGATGATGACGGCATTGTGGACAACTCCGAGAAGCTGGAGGGGAGCACAAAGGCGCAAGTCCAGGACCATACCCCTAAAGCTCATGCTGCAAGCCACCAGGACGCTGGCGCAGACGAAATCAATGTAGCAGGCTTGAGCGGAGAGCTTGCCGACCCTCAGCCTCCCAAAGCTCACGCTTCAGCCCATGCAGACGGTGGTTCCGATGAGATAACTTCTGCCCTTGATCCCCGCGCTTACCCTATGCTGGCTGATGTCGTTGCAAATCGGCCTGCCGCTGGGGTAACGGGTAGGTTTTTCTGGGCAACCGATGAAGGGATACTCTACAGAGATAATGGAACGTCTTGGAATAAGGTAGCGGTATCGGATTATCCTGACCTTGATGAAATCCCCTCTAGCTTCACCCCGTCTGCTCATAAGACATCCCATGAGAACGGAGGCGCTGATGAGATAGGCGTGGCAGGGCTGAGCGGTGAGCTTGCCGACCTCCAGAAGGTGAAAGACCATACTCACCAGTCGGCTGGTGGAGGTGTTGGTGGCAAGCTGGATCATGGGCTAGCGCTGGATGGGCTAGGGGATGATGACCATGCTCAATATCTCAATAACGCCCGGCACGATACCACTGCCCGCCATCCCCTGGGCACTGTTGTTCCCCACGATGCTCTGGCAAGCCTGACAGAGCGGGCTCACTCAAGCTTGACCGGGATCGGAGCTTCCGACCACCATGCAAAGACCGTAGATGCCTCGGAACTCACCACAGGGGCTCTCCCTGCTGCCAGGCTTGGCGGTATCCTCACCACGCAGGGCGATGTCTTAATCAGGGATGCTACCGGGCCGACAAGGCTTGGCGCTGGCACCTCTGGTCAGTTCCTCAAGACGCAGGGTGCCGGAGCGAACCCGGTTTGGGCTGACGTTGATGGCGGTGGCTCTTTTGATTTCTTCGATAAGTTCAGAGAAATCCTGTGCTGGGTGAGCAAGGATGGCTTCACGACCACTGTCGACACAGGCGGTTCCATAAGTGCTGATGGTCACAATCTCTACTTCAAGACTGGCAACGTCTCAGGGAACAAAGCATACCTGTATGCAAAGTGTGATATCTACAGGTTGGTGGAGACGGGGAAAGTTACCACTATGGAGTGGGTGCTTTATAGCCTTACGGTTAGCGTCTCCAATCTGACGGTGCATCTCTACCAGTGCCAGAACGTAAGCGCTCCTCCTACGGAGACAGATGACCATTTTGGTTTCAAGATCGTGAACGGCGACCTCTACGCAAGCAATGGAGACAACACTACCCAGAAGATCACCGACACCGGGGTCAATATATCATCTGGCAGCCAGCATACCGTGCTTAGAGTGGTCGTGACCCAGGGGACCAACGTTAAGTTCTACGTAGATGGGGTGCTGAAAGTAACCCATACCGACAATTTGCCGGCTGCAGGTCAGTATCGTCTGAACGCTGGTATGACGACCAACGAAGCTGCCAACAAATATATGCGGATAGGCAGAGTTGCCTATGAAAGGGATCGATGATGCGATACAAACTCACTAAACAAGATATCTGGCAAGAGATGGAAGCGGTCATCGGCAGGGCGCCTGAAACGATTATCCAGTCAGGCGATGAGATAATTCTGGAGTTTGAGCCGGAACTGTCACCTGATGAAGAGAGTCGCCTGGAGATGCACACGATAGGCAAAGGGCTAGCATTTAAAGAGAAGGGAATGGACATAACTCCAGAAACGATGCCAGCTCTAGAGGAGGTGCCATGACCACCTGGGGATGTCCGAATTGCGGTTATGCCCAGGATTTCGAGATGACGGAAGATATGGCAAGATGGCATTTCCCTGAGATCCTTGATCTGAGAGCAGGGGAGTGCCCCTCATGTAGAGAAGAGGAGCTTCGATTGATAGAGCCGCAAAGGAGGAGATATGAACCTGGCGGAGATAAGGGCGCGAGTGCGTCAGGACCTGCATGACGAGGATGCCAACAATTATCGCTGGACAGATGAGGAGCTGAACCGCCACATCCAACACGCGGTGAGGGAGTTGAGCATCGCCGTCCCCGTCGAGGCCAAGGTCACCCTGTACACCACCACCGACAGCCGGGAGCTTTCCATCTCCAGTCTCAGCGATCTGGTTGCCATCGAGGCCGTGGAATACCCCGTGGGGAAGTACCCTCCGCAGTACGTTCAGTTCAGCCTCTGGGGCGACACCCTGACCCTGCTCACCGATACAACACCGGGGGAGGGGGAAGAGGCAGATATTTACTATGGCAAGCTCCATACCCTGGATGAAAGCTCGTCTACCATCCCTGCGCCGCTTGAGGATGTGGTGGCTATAGGGGCTGCGGGCTACGCCGCAGTGGAGTGGGCCACTTTTGCCACCAATCGGGTGAACCTCGGCGGCAGTTCCACCTGGAAAAGCTACCTCACCTGGGGACAGGACCGCCTAGCCTCCTT
>JADFVG010000150.1 GCA_015222405.1 Chloroflexota bacterium | reverse complement strand
TGCAACGTATCGACTTCAGCGAGGAGGAGGATGACAAGGGGTTCTTCATGGTGGAAATAGAGCGAAAAGGGGAAGTGTCCTTCAATTTCCACCCGGTGAAGGCGCGCTCTTTCCTCACCATCAGGGTTGATGTCAGCCCCGAGGAGCAAGACCCCACCCAGGCAGTGCTGCGCGTCATAGCCAGCCGCGAGCGAGAGATTAAGGACGCCGTGGTGCGACTTCAGGTGAAAATCCCGGAGCGGCTGGAGGGGATGCTTCAAGAGACGGAGATCCGCAAGGCGCTCAAAGATGCTCACTTCATTGCCGCCATCGCCAGGGAAGCGGAGCGGGAGCGCCGTCCCCGGATGGCGGGCTGGTCCGCCGAGGCGATGACACCGCTGGAAGCGCTCAAGGTCTATCTGGATTCGAAAAAGACGCGCCTGGATGGCAAGGTGCTTCTGGAATATGGAGAGAGGCTGATTCAGGAGAGCAAGGCAGAGCAATAGACAGGAGCAGGACGAATCTGGGCTAATGTTCCTTTAGCCTCGCCACCACCTGGGGAGAACCTTCCAGGATGCCGCGCACGACATCGCCGGCACTTACGATCTCCTTTTAATCCTCGCTAGCCCTGGCATTCTATCGGTGCGGGAAGGGCGATGTCAAGGCAGAGAGAGCCGATGTTGACGGGGCAAGCCTTCATCAAGTAGAATTCTATTTGCCTGAGCCTTTCAGACAGGAGGGATAGTGAAAAAAGACCTGATGGAAATACTGGCTTGCCCGCTGTGCAAAGGGCCCCTTGAACTTAGCATTGAAGAAGAGGACGAAAAGGAAGTGATCAAGGGTTCTCTTCGCTGCAATAAATGCTCGGTAAGCTATCCCATAGAGGATAGCATCCCCAACCTGCTTCCGCCTGAGCTCCACAGTTAGAATAGGAGGTATGGTAAAGCATGGAGAAGTCGCGAAAAGTTGGTGTTGTGATCTGTGTGGGAACCGTTTTGGTGAGTGTGGCCTTCATCTGGGGGATAGCCCTCCACAACTACTGGGCGGTTGCGATTCCGGTAGTGATCGGCTTCCTGGCAGTGCTAGCACTGGCATTCTGGATCGGATGGACATTAGCGGTAACCGAGATCGAGGCCCCAAAGCCTGAACTCACTGAGGAAGGCGCCTCATCGGAGGCCAAGGACTAGCCACTCTCGGGCAAATAGGTGACACAAGCCTCGGGGGATTCGCAGACCTGGATGCTGGATATGGATATCCCGGTCAGCCTTTCCTCAAGCTGGTGATAGATGGTAGTGGCAATGTTCTCCGATGAGGGGTTTATGCGGTCAAAGGGCGGCACCTCATTGAGGCAGGTGTGATCCAGGCGCTCCAGAATCTCCCTGAGATGCCTCTTTAGCTCCGCAAAGTCAAATGCCAGGCCGATTTCGTCAACATCCGAAGTCCGCACCGTGACCATCACTTGAAAGCGGTGCCCATGAAGGTTCTCACACTTCCCCCGGTAGCCCCTGAGGTAGTGCGCGGCATCAAAGTGCTCTCGCACAGATACTTCGAACACAAAATCCTCCTTCTCTGTCGCTGCCAATTATAACGCAAAGCGAGAAACTGTAGAAGTGTAAGCTGGGCAGCTTTTACCTATATCCGGATTGGTGGCCGTGTCCTCCTTATTGTCAAAAATAACATAAAATGGTATAATATCGCAATGTCTGCAAGAGCGGGTCAGATAGGAAAGGGCTAGCAGGACTTTCGGGTCTTGTTTTTGCTCTTTGAAGTCGATAGTATCATCTGAGGAAAGAGATCAAGGCTAAAGAGGGTTCGAAGATGCGATTCTGTCCCAGTTGCGGTGCTAGAGTTGATGAAAATGCCAATTTCTGCATGGAATGTGGGTGGCCCCT
>JADFVG010000149.1 GCA_015222405.1 Chloroflexota bacterium | reverse complement strand
ACCACTCTGAGAGCGCCCCTTGGCATGAGGCACTAAGGGGAAGTGTCGGAGACCCGACACTTAAGCGTTGAAAGGATCCCGTACAGCTCTGATGGCTAGTTTGAAGATAAGCGCGGGAACGCCAAGAAGAATAACAAAAACTGAGCTTGAGGTCAAGGGTTTTTTGCACAACTTATGCCCAATTTTTAGAATTGCCCTTTTTATCCGTTTTTATGTTATTTTGGAAATTCAGTTCTCACTGGTTGTAGATGCTGCTCGCCGATGATAGAATGTCATAAGGAGTGACTATGCGCATCGTTTTCATGGGTGCCGCTGACTTCAGCGTGCCAACCCTGGAGTGGCTTATCGGCAGTGAGCATGAGCTGATTGCAATCTACACTCAACCTGACAGGCCTGCGGGCAGGGGGCGTGCCCCCTCCCCCCTTGTGGTAAAAGAGGTAGCTCTGGAACACGGGCTGAAGGTGGTTCAACCCCCCAGCTTCAAAGAGCCCGTTGTTATGGAATCTCTATCTCGCTTGCGCCCCGATGTTATCGTCGTAGCTGCTTTGGGCATCATCTTGCCCCCAGAGGTGCTTGCCCTGCCTCCCTTTGGCTGCATCAACCTCCACCCCTCGCTTCTTCCCCGCCATCGCGGCCCCTCCCCAATGCAGGGGGCGATACTTGCTGGCGATGAATGGACAGGGGTCAGCATCATGCTCATGGAGGAGGGCGTTGATAGCGGCCCGATCCTCTCCCAGCGCAGAGTCGCCATTGAGCCTCAGGATACCACCGAGTCCCTTACCAAGAAGCTTGCCCCAATAGCGGCCCAGCTCTTAGAAGAAACATTGCCTCTCTGGCTCTCCCGTAGCCTTGCCCCCCAACCACAACCAGAGGCGGATGCTACCTATACCAAGCTTATTTCCAAGGAGGAGGGAGAAATCGATTGGCATTTATCCGCCCTCGAAATCTGGCGCCGGGTGAGAGCCTTTTATCCCTGGCCCAGTTGCTATACCTGGTGGCAGGGGAAGATGCTCAAGGTGTTGGAGGCCATCGCTCTCCCTGGGGGTGGGGAGCCTGGACGGGTCAGCGCCCTAGCTCCCGATGCCGGCGCTGCTTTAGGGGTGGAGACAGGTGACGGAATCCTTGGGCTGCTTCGAGTTCAGCTTGAAGGCAGAAAGGCGATGTCCGCTGAGGAGTTCTCTCGCGGGCAAAGGGGATTTGCGGGAGCAATTCTACCCAGCCGGCGATGACAATAGAGGGTGCGTATTTTATTCCGTAGCTTCCTCTTCTGCCTCAGCCGGCACCTCCTCCTTTACCTCCATTTCTTCCACAGGAACGTGGCTCTCTTCCAGGTAAACCGCAACCGCATCGGGATCAGTGAGAAGCTCAAGCTTATCGCTGATGGCGATGTCCCTGACGTGGATCACTTGAGCCAAGTCCTCCAGCACCGATAGGTCCACCTCGATGCTTCGGGGCAGATCTGTGGGCAGGCCTTCCACGTGGAGCGAGGTTAGATTTTGGATTAGCATCACCCTGGCACTCTTGGCTGCCGGGGCCTCGCCGAGGAAGATAAGCCGTATCTCAGTCCTCACTTTGTGGGTCACCTCTACTTGGAAGAAGTCCACGTGGAGTAAGGTGTCAGTCAGAGGGTCGCGCTGAATATCGCGAATCATCACCAGTCTCGGCTTCTTGCCCCCATCAACCGTAAGGTTGATAAGGGCGTTCCTTCCCACCCTGGCGATGAGGCGCTCAAGGACAGGGGACTCCGCCTCGAGAGCGATGGACTCGGTCTTGGGTCCATAGAGGTTCGCAGGCGTCAGCCCCTGGCGGCGCAGAAATCTAACCTTCTTTCCCAAGGTGTGCCTGATTTTAGCCTCGAATTGTTCTCGCTTTTCCACTTCTACCTCCCTTTGAAAACGGGTTCTCTTTTCTCTATCCAGGCCCGGGGTCCTTCCTTGGCATCCTCGGTGCTCAGGGCGATGAGCATCGCTTTTTGGTGCTCCTCCAGAGCTTTTTCCGGGTCGAGCTCAAGGCAGCGGTAGATGAGGCCCTTTGCCAGCCCGATAGCTACCGAGGGTCCCATGGCCAGTCTCATTGCCAGCTCCTTTGTTGCCGCCTCGAGCTCATCGTGGGGCACCACCTGGCTTACGTAGCCAATGCGTAGCGCCTCCTGGGCATCGATCATCCTTCCCGTCCAGATCAAATCGCATGCCTTGGCTATGCCCACAATGCGAGGCAGAAAATAACACCCCCCTACGGCTGGGGGAAGCCCCATTCTCACATAGGCCATGCTGAACCTGGCTCGCTCCGAGGCGATCCTGATGTCGCACATGCTGGCATAATCCATCCCTGCCCCCGCAGCAGGCCCATTTATTGCTCCGATGTAGGGCTTGTCCAGGGCTGCCACGACATGGGCGATATTCTGCTCTCTGGGTGTCGATTTCCCGAAAGGGGAGAAAGACTCGGATTCATCCTCCTCGTACCTCATGTCCCTTCCTGAGCAGAAGGCCCGCCCTGCTCCCGTGAGCACCACCACCTTAACCTGGTCATCATTGGTGGCATCCTCCATCGCTGTCATCCACTCCTTCATCATCGTTGCAGTGAGGGCGTTTAAGGCCCGGGGGCGGTTGAAGGTGATAGTGGCGATCCCGTCCTCTTTAGTATACAGCATGTCCCTGAATTTCATAGTCTACCCCCAAAAGGACACTTTCAAATCTGATCATAGGGATTATACTACTGCCTCAAAGGCTCGTCCAGTTATTGGCTGAAAATTGACACCCTGAGCGGGGTGAAGTATAATCTTCCAAGTAATGCCAAGAAGAACCTATCAGCCGAAGAGGATACCGAGAAAGCGCGAGCACGGGTTCTTGGCGCGAATGGCGACAAGGGGTGGGCGCGCCGTGTTGAGGCGGAGGCGGCTTAAAGGGCGGAAGCGGCTCACAGTGTGAGATGGGGAGAGAAAAGCGGCTGACTAAAGGAACACAGTTTGAGGCTGTCATTAATAACGGGAGGTCTTGGTCTAATAGCTTGGTGGTGCTGAGGGCGTTGCCCAATGAACTGGGATGGACTCGATGTGGCTTTGCTGCGGGAAAGCGATTGGGCAAGGCGGTGGTGCGAAATCGAGTGAAGCGGCTGCTTCGAGAGGGGGTCAGGTTGACGCCGATAAAGGATGGCTGGGACATGGTGTTCATCGCTCGCCCCGCAGCCGTTGAGGCCGATTATCGTACCTTGGGGAGAGCGGTAGCGGAATTATTATCCCGGGCGCGCCTTCTAGCTGATGGGGAGGTTTCGAGGAGGAAAGAGGCATGAAGAGGATTGGCCTAGGTTTGATCCGATGCTATCAGTTGACTATTTCCCAGGTGACTTACACCTCCTGCCGCTTTGTCCCTTCCTGCTCCCAGTATACCTTTGAGGCCATCGAGAAGTATGGGTTTTTGAGGGGTGTTTGGATGGGGACAAAGCGCCTCGCTCGTTGCCATCCTTTCCAACATGGTGGGTTTGACCCCGTGCCTTGATAACTCAGCCGCTCGGCGGATAGTTTTGTATTTATGAAACCGAAGTT
>JADFVG010000004.1 GCA_015222405.1 Chloroflexota bacterium | reverse complement strand
GTTGAGACCCGTGGATGTAGAGGAACGGAAGCGCTCAGGCTCAACGACCACCGAGGGGAGGGTGCCTCTCACCGACAAGGACCTCCTCGGCTGGGCCAAGATATGCGGCATGCTCGGTGATCCCCCGTTCACCAGGGAGCTATTGCGCGCCATCTACTGGTGCCCTCCTCACCCCCCTGAAGTAGAGATAACTCCGGAAAATATCCCCTATATGCAGGTGTATAAGCAACATGCCCCAGACATTTGGACCGAAGAGCTGCTCGAGATGACCATGTTTGAGTTCATGGACGAGTATATCGAGACCGAGCCCTATAAGGTAACGCAGGGGATCGTAGCCTGGTACTCAGGGGCCAGCCCTGAGTGGGAGGGGGTAGCCGTCCCTGCCCTCGGCGGAGCACTATCGTTGCAATACCCCGGCCTGAGCTCGCCCCGCGGCGGGATGCACGGCTATTTCCACTCCATCATCCGCTGTGCCATGGCCCACGGGGCGGTGATACGTACCATTTGCCCCGTGGATGAGATCATCATCCGCGAGGGAAGAGCAGTGGGAGTCCGCCTCAGAGATACCGCCGCCTGGGGTGAAAAGACAATCTGGGCCGACAAAGCGGTGGTCAGCGCCATGGACGTTCAGCAGACCTTCCTCAAGCTGATCGGGCCGCAACACATGGATGTCTCTTTCTTGCAGCGGATAAAGGACATCAGCCTCAAGGGCTCCAGCATCTACGTCTCCCACTTCCTCTTCAGTAAGCCGCTTCGCTACCACCCCAAGTTCGTAATACCCGATGATGAGGATAGGCCTTTCCTTATTGGACTGTACCCCAGCGACTCTCGGGAGCTGTACTTTGAGCACATAATGGATATCAATGCGCGCAAGGGTAGCCCATCTATGCCGGCAGATAAGGTGCCTTGGATTATGCTGTCGCACGAGGAGGACCCCTCGCGCTGCAATATCCCCCACATGCCCGACGCCTTCCTGGTGTCTCCCTTCTACGTTATCGTTCCTCCACCAGAGTACCACGTGGAAGGCCCGGATGCGCTGGCCAAGGAGAAGGATAAGTGGGACGCTTATATGCTCAAGGCCCTGAGCGCAGTGGCGGAGAATGCCGAAGACGACCTCGTTCAGCAATGGTCAAACACCCCCTGGGAGTCGGAGCATCGCAATGTCGGGCTCATCGGTGGTGGCTGGTACACCACGCGCCACTGCAAGGACCAGTTATGGACCAACCGTCCTCTGCCCGAGTATTCGCGATACCGCTCTCCCATTGACGGGCTCTACTTCTGCCACCAGACATCCGGTCACCCTGGAGGGCTAGCACTGATGGCCATCCCCTACAACCTGATGCACATCCTCATTGAGGACGGCCTGGTTGAGCCCGGCGATTGGTGGTATCCATCACCGTGGTACATACCGGAGCAGGGGAAGATATCAGCGACGCCCCGTAAATAAGGAGGTGGCAAACATACTAATCTAAGCAGGAAATGAACACCCCGGTGCGAATGCAGCAGTTTACGGAGCTGTGTTCTAGAAGTTTCTTCCCGCAACAAAAAAGACGAGGGGGTCGGGATGAAAAAGTGGCTATCGGCAGCAGCAGTTGTGGTTTTGTGTCTGGTGCTGGTCATCGGTATCGCTTGTGGTGGAGGAGAAGGAGAGGAGGAGGCAAAGGGAGTACGAGAGTTGAAGTGGGGCATCGGGATACCGCTAACTGGGTCTGTTGGAGCCGTCGTCGGCATTGCGGCAGACCATGCATTTCACCTGGGCGCTGAGAAGGTCGGAGTGTTCACGGTGGGCGGAGAGCAATACCGATGGAAACTCATAGTTGAAGATAACCTCTGGAGCACTGCTGGCGGGACGGCTGCCGCCATGAAGTTTGTCTATGAGTATGATGTGGACTTCATGCACCAGGCAGGTGCAGACCCCGGGGTAGCCGCCCAGCCTATATGCGAAGAAAGGGGGACAATACTTGACATCGCCGCTGCTAGCCGGGAGGCCTTCGGGCCGGAAAGGCCCCACTGCTTCCAGGTGGCCGCCAGCTGGTCATTGCACGCCCCGGTTTTCTTTGACTGGTTGACTAAGGAGCACCCCGAGGTCAAGCGCATCGCCCTACAGGCGTCCGATGATGTGACGGGATACTCTGTAACTGATGCCCTTGAGGAGGCTGCTGAATACTATGGCCTTGAAATTGTGGCCAAGGAGATGACTCCTCTGGCGATGGTGGAATTCTATCCCACAGCCACCAGGATCATGGCCCGTGACCCTGACCTGGTCATAACTAGTGACACAATAGTGGTAATCATGCGAGACATGGGCTATGAAGGCCTAGCTAGCATGTGGTACCCGACGATAGCCGGGATCGAGAGGCAAGGGTGGGATAATTTGCAGGGCACTCTAATTTGGATACCGTATCCCTACGGAGAGTGGCGAGAGCGCTTTCCTGAAGCGGCTGCCCTCGTTGCTGAGTTCCAGGACCGCTGGGGTTTCGAAATGCACCCCGCGGCATTCTGGGCGTCTAACGTGGTATATTGCCTGACCGGCGCCTTAGAGGCGGCGGGAACCGTGGATGACGCCGACAAAATCATAGAGAGCATGGAGAGCGGGGTCAAGTATCACACCACTATGGGGGACTTGGGATATGGCGGCGAGGTGCTTGATGGCGTTGGCCATATGATAGTGTGGCCCACGCCAATCGTGGAGATCAGTGGTGAAGATTTCCACGTAATAACTGAGTACACCCCGGACGAGACGGAGGCGATAGCTTCAGAGGTCTACAGGTAGCAGGGGCATGTTTCCTTTTTCCAGATGCATGTCCCCTACGAAATTGAAGGCGGCTGGGAGACACGGGGTAAGGAGCCCCAGGAGGCAGTGTTGGCCCTTAGCTGAGCTAGGGCTGGCTGGCAGCATCAGACTTGACACGCCCCCGAGGACCCGTTTCTCGGATTAGCAGTCCGGCGATAACGAGGAGAAACGGGAAGACGCACGTTATCCCCAGGGCTAGCTTAAGGGAGCCGAAAGCATCGGCAACATGTCCCACCATTATCGGCCCCAAGGCGGCCCCTGCAGTAAACACTGCCATAACAAAGGCGCCGGCCACCGCCACTTCCTTAGGCTTTATCCCCGGCAGCTCATAGGGTATGGTCATGATAATTGGAAAATACGTCTCCGAGACGCCCCACAGTGTCCATAGAAGAGCGATCATAAAGAATGAGTCGGAAAAAAGTATGCCCAAGGTCAAGAAGGGCAAAAAGATTCCTGGCGCCCAGATCAAAGGCTTCCGGCGGCCGATCTTTTGTGAGATGACACCACCGAGTAAAGAGCCAACCATAAACCCATAGTAAGAAAGGCCCAAAGCGTAGCTGGCCCTCTCCATGGAGACGATCCCTTCTGTCACGGCATATTGTGGCCAGAAGGTTTCCATGGCTCCAAAGCAGAGCATGTCGCCAGTTACTCCAATGCCCAGCAGCCATAGGGTTTTGTACTTCAGAATGGCTTTAATCGGGAATGGCTCGCGGGCTGTCTTTCTCACCTCTGGGGCAGTGGCAGGGTTTTCCCGGCCCAGGAACACCCAGATAAAGAGAATAACGGCTTGAATAGAGCCGAAGATATAAAATGCATTCCTCCATCCGTTGAGTGCGTCCATGATATCGCCCATGAAAAATATAGTAGTGGCTCCTGCCGCTCCCATGCCTACGGTCAGCACGGAGTTCACCATGGTGACCTTCTCTAGGGGGAACCACTGCTGGATGAGAAGGGGCCGAGCGGGAAGGCGTGCCAGACCGATAGACATAAAGGCAATGCGACTCAGGAGCAGTAGCCAGTAGTTGGGGGCCCAGCCCTGGGCGAAGAGCAGAGGCACCTGGAAAATGGCGACCAGGGTAACTAGTTTCTTGGGGTTATAGCGGGCCAACCAAGAAGCCAGGGGGATGGATAAAATAGCAGGTACCATCCAGTTGGACGAGCCCAGCCAGCCCGACTGGCGGAGGCTCATCCCCAGGTCATCGCTCATGACAGGTATCATGATCCCCAGGGAAAAGGTGATCCCGAAGACCAGGGAATCGATAGCCATAAACGCCCCTATTACCACCCACCCGTAATTCCACGACCTCCCTCCAGGGGGCTTCACGTTGTTAGCACTCAAGCCAGGCTCAGCATCTATGTTTTTGACCCCTTCCCCCCATAGGCTCGCAAGTTAGGAGTCTCTTGAGGAACAAATTACGCGGGGCTAATTGTAGCACAGACCTACAATTCGTCGCCACATCACAGCAGCGCCACCAGTCCCGAGCCGTCGGTGATGGCAGTGGAGAGGGTCACCAGGCTTCTGGCTGAGGTTAGGACCAACAATATGAGGCTAGAATGCTGAGGCAGGCCATCGTGACAGCCTTCGAGATGATACGCCATCGGCCAAGGGGAAATGCCAGCTCTATGACATGCTACCTAACTCTTCCTCTTTAAGCAAACTGCCCCTACTACTTCTTGAAGATCTCAATAGCTAGCGCCTCTGTCTCCTCCGGGGTGTACACGGTTATTACCCGATACTCGTGATCGCCCACGATCTCGTAGATGGGAGATGGCCAGATTGCCACATGACCAATGCCGTTAAGCTCCTGGAGGCCATAATAGAGGGGCCCAGCCTGGGTCTCGAACCCGGCGCGGCTCTCCATGGTTTCTATGATTTTGTCCGTGTCATCCACAGTGCCGGCCTGCTTTAGCACATCGGTCATCACAGACACCACCATAAACGTCCACCATGCAGCGGGGACAAGCTCCATACCGTAGCGATCCTCAAACTCCTCGGCCAGGGCTGCCGATTCAGGCCACGGGTCACCCAACGGGTGCGGCATGATGATTAGATGGCCCTTACACCTATCCCATCCCTTATCCTCGCCATGTGCTTCCAACCAGTAGGAGGTCATGGTGAGCCCTTCATAGCCCATCTCCCACATGATATCTACTACGGCAGTCCCCAGTACAGTGATAACGAGGTCAGGGTCCCAAGGCATCAAACTGGTTGCTGTAGGATATTGTTCCACCGTCTCCACAGGAAGAAACACGTTCTTATGTTCAAGACCATAATAGTCACAACAGGCCTTCACAGCATCGGCCTCCTGATGCCCCATGTTATCATCGCTGAAAACCGAAGCGACACGCTCCACCTCGGGATGCTCTTTGGTCAACCAGTCAAAGAAGGTTGCATAGCCCAGCGCCCAGGTGGCGGCCACCTGGAACATGTGGGGCCTTTCCGGCCCGAAGGCGTCCCAGTTGCCACCGGCAACGTCGAGTATCATCCCTACTCCTTCACATAGATCTGCGGCGGACATCCCTGGATCAATACCAGCCTGGTGCATGAAGTCTACATTATGCTCATAGAGCAACTTGGTGGCTGAAGCCACCCCGCCAGCAACGGTAAAAAGATTATCTTCGAAGATGGGCTTCCAGCGGTATTGCTTTCCGGCGACCTCGAACACTCCGATCCTCTCAACGGCTATCTTGAATGCATATTTCGCCGGCATGCCCATGATGGCTCCAACAGTGCCGGCCACCGGTAGCCCGAAGCCGAACTTAAGCTCGGTTACCCCCTCTTCATCTTCCTCTTCTCCTCCCCCACAGGCAGGGAAGATAACCAGCGACAGGCACAAGACCACAATTGCTGCCACCGATAGCCACTTATTCATCCGACACCTCCTAAGTCGACCCTCCCCCCTTACAGTCACCAGTGCTGCTCAAAACGTGGATTTCCCATTTCAGCTCGTGAGGAAAGCATACCCGGCCCTCATCGCCATTAGCCAAGAATAATATCCTGCCCCAGGGCTGTCAATCCCCTTGAGAACGCCGTAAACCGCCATGGAACTACCATGACCGCAGCTTTGAGCGGTGCTGCAGTTCCTTAGACCGTAGCTGTATAAGGACATTGACAAGAGATGGACCTGGGGATAGGATATGGTCAGCAAATTTCCACCAGCCTTGGGACACTGCCTTCTTCTCCGATTATGGATATAGTAAGTCGAGTTCTATTCTAAATTCACCCTTCGTATGTCAAACGTTAACCTTTTTGAATCTGTCATTAATACGATGTTGGCATAAAAATAAGGGGAGGAACTTAAAACTGAACGATTGGGAGGCGGTAGCAGTGAATAAGATAAAAAATGGTGAAAATTATGACATTATCATCATCGGGGCGGGTCCAGCAGGATGCATTGCTGCACATGAATTAGCAAATGAATTTGATGTATTGGTGATAGACAAAGGAGACCTTCCACAAAACAAACCCTGTGGTAGTTTGTTAAATGAGGACTCTATAGATATCCTTAAGAATTGGGAAGACGTTAGTGATATTCTTATCTCACCATCCTTCCTGACATTGGGGTATATCGACTTTGATAATAAAATAACTATCAAAACAAAAAGACAGTTTTGGAATACTGACCGCAAAAGATTCAGTTCATGGTTACTAAATAGATTGCCCAAAAATGTCACCATTTCATCGCACACACTTTTTAAGGATTTCGAGATCGTAAATGATGGAATAGAAGTTATAGTAAATCGCGATAGCAGTTTAAAATTGAAAACAAAATACTTAATCGGAGCAGATGGCACTCTGTCGACTGTAAGAAGGGGCATCTCAAAGATACCACCAAGAAGAAGCACCCTTTATCAAGTTCTTGTAACAGGAAGCGAAGAGAGGAACGATTTCACATGGTTTGTTTTCGATACCTCAATCACAAATTATTATTCATGGGTGATACCAAAAGGAGACCATACAATTATTGGAACTACAATTGAAGGGAGAAGCAAAAGAAATATGGACCTGCTGTTAAAAAAGATTTCCGAAGAATTGAAGATATCGACAAAAGTTTTAAAAACTGAAGGGCATCCGGCAACGATAATCGGTAATCTAGATGAAATCGTATTAGGCACTGATAATATTTTGTTAGTCGGTGAGGCAGCGGGTCTTATTAGTCCCTCCAGCTTTGAAGGGATTAGTTATGCGTTACAAAGTGGAATGATGGCGGCGCAAGCAATAAGAACCGAATCTAACTCTGTTATTGATACCTACCGCAAGTTATGTAACCCCATCTGTCGAAGATTATCTGATCAATTAGAAAAATCCCAAATAGTCTCCAATAGAGAAAAAAGAAGTGAATATTTGAGGAGCGTCATAAGTGAATAATGAGGGCACCGGGAGTATCTCAAGCCAGGAGATAGCGCAAGAAGGGATTGCAACCACCTCATGGCATGGTATAATAGCTCGCACAGTCCTGCCATCCCCTGATCTGAAAGACACCATCGGTGGGAAAACATCAGAGAGAGGAGAATCGCTATGAGTAACGAAACCTACGATGTCATCGTAATCGGTGCTGGTCCGGGAGGGGCTGTCTCTGCCGCCCTGCTGGCGAAGCAGGGAGTGAAGACCCTTCTCCTGGATAAGAACGACAGGGCCGGAGGCAAAGCTTTGACCCTATCCAGCAAGGGGTTCAGCTACGAGCTCTGGCCGGTTTCTGGAGGGCCAAGCCACAGCAGCCGATGGGAGGAGTTGATTAAGGAATTGGAGCTGGATGTCGAATTGCTGACCCCGGAAGGCGCTATTCTCACATTGTACCGCAACCCATCAGGAGAATACGTGCCCTACCAGGCCCCAGGCCCAATTCCACCGACGCCCGAGGAGGCGGAGGGGCTCGGCCGTTTCTTTAATGATATGATGTCGCTCAGCCCCCAAGAGATCGATGCCCTGGATGAAGTCACCTGTCATGAATTTGTTTCTCGCTATCAAGTACCTCAGGCGTTTTACAGCAGCCTAGCGATGCAATCTAACATCGTCTTTGTGGTGCCCATCGACCTTCTAGCTGCTTCAGAGATGGTGAAGACGATACGCGACATGCAGAGTGGCGGCGCCGGGTGCTACTTTAAGGGTGGCTATGGAAAGATATCTGAGGGCTGCGCAAAGGCGGTTGAGCGTTATGGCAGTGAAGTGCGGCTACGAACCAGGGTGGAGCGCATCGCCATCGAAGAGGGCCAGGTTCGCGGGGTAGTTACCGACAAAGGCACCTTCCACGCCCCTATCGTGATCAGCAACGCCGGGATTCAACCTACGGTGCTCAAGCTTGTGGGTGAGGAGCAATTTGACAAGGGGTACGTGAACTATGTTAAGGACCTGGTTCCCTCCCTGGGAATCATGGGCATCCGCTACTTTCTGAGCAAGCCGGTGCTGGACCACCCCATGTATCTTACCTTCTCCGACGACAACTACTTTAATGTAGAACGGGCCACCAGAGCGAAGGCTGGCCAGCTTCCCGAGGATGCCCTCGTCTTCATCACAGTCCCCTCGCTATATGACCCTAGCCTGGCTCCTGCGGGCAAGCAATGCGCTCTGGTTGGGACCTTATGCCCCCCCGGTGCCGACATGGAAAACCCACAGATCTTCTGGGACAAGCTGGAGCAGACGGTAGCTAAAATCTGGCCTGAGCTCCCCAAATATATCGAACACAAGGAGTACTATGGTACTGCTGACGTATCTGCGCTTACCAGGGAACACGTTCTCCCTGGACAGGGCGGTGAGTGCATCGGATTAGGCCAGATAGTGGGCCAATGTGGGCGACACAAGCCATCAGCTAAGGCTCCGCTACAGGGGCTTTTCTACGTAGGCTGTGATGCCGGTGGCTATGGCTGCGGCACACATCACGGGGTGGACTCAGGATTTAGAGTAGCCCACATGGTACTTCAATACCACCAGATGCATCAAGGAGCTTTCTAGGGGGAGCTGACCACTTTCGGTCTATACAGAAGGCTAGCGGGATCTGTTTCAGGAAGCTTTGCTCACCCGCACTGCGGCTACCTTGAATTCCGGAATCTTGGATATGGGGTCGAGGGCTGGATTAGTCAGCAAATTGGCTGCACCTTCGACAAAGTGAAACGGCATGAATACAACGCCGAGTTCGATTCTATCTGTAACCAGGGCGTCAGTCTCTATTTCACCTCTCCTTGAGACTACCGTGACCAGATCTCCGTTCACTACCCCCAATTTCTTGGCATCCTGCGGGTTGATCTCTATATAACTCCTGGGGAACTCATTGTTCAGGGTTGGGGAGCGGCGGGTCATACTGCCTCCATGCCATTGGGATGCAACCCTGCCTGTGGTCAGGATTAAGGGGTATTCTTCATCGGGTTCCTCTGCCGGTGCTTCATGGCCAACAGCCTGGAATTTCCCTTTCCCCCGACTGCACTGATCTACGTGCAAGATCGGGGTGCCGGGGTGGTCCTCTGTGGGGCATGGCCATACTAAGCCCTCTGGCTGGTTTAGTCTTTCATAGGTCATTCCTGCATACTGAGGGGTCACCTTCCGCAGTTCCTCAAATATCTCTTCAGCAGAGGTATAGGGGAATAAATCGGCGAAGCCCATTGCCTTAGCCAGACGGCAGATAATCTCCCAGTCCGAAACCGCTTCTCCCGGCGGTTCAACAGCCTTTCTTGATAGTTGCACCCTGCGCTCGGTATTGGTATAAGTGCCTTCCTTCTCTGCCCAACAGGCCGAAGGCAGGACAACGCCAGCCAGCTGAGCTGTCTCCGTGGGGAAGATATCTTGCACTACCAGGAACTCCAGGTTTTCCAGACCTTTCTTCACATGGCTTGTGTCCGGGTCGGACAGCATGGGGTTCTCCCCGATGATATACATCGCCTTAATCTTGCCCTCTGCGGCGGCATCGAGCATCTCCACCACGGTCAGGCCTGCCTCGGAAGGGAGAGAGGCCACGCCCCAGAGCCCTGCTACTTCTGCTCTTATGGCATCATCAGTCACGGAGCGGTAGCCTGGGAGCACATCGGGCAGTGCACCCAAATCGCAAGCTCCCTGAACATTGTTCTGCCCCCTAAGCGGGTTTACTCCAGTACCGGTCCTGCCCAGATTCCCTGTTAGCAAAGCAAGGTTGGCTGTTGACATTACATTGGCGGTGCCGGTAGTGTGCTGTGTTATCCCCATGGCATATACTATGGCAGCGCGCTCGGCCTGACCATAAGTTAAAGCTGCTTCTTCGATGTCCTTTGCCTTCACCCCTGTGATTTGTTCTACCTGCTCCAAGGGGTAGTCTTTAACTGTGTTAGTCAGGTCTTCTATTCCCTCAGTTCTCCGGGCAATGAATTCCTTGTCTTCAAGCCCACGTTCGAGTATGACCTTCATGATACCGTTGAGCAGCGCTATTTCAGTTCCAGGCTTAAGTTGCAGGAAAATATCAGCCTGTTTAGATAACTGGATAGCCCTGGGGTCAGCTAAAATAAGCTTGGCACCCCTCTCCTTGGCCTTGATGATTTCCCTGGCTACCAGGGGGTGCTGTGATGTGGTGTCTGACCCGATGACTAGGATACAGTCTGATTGCTCCAGATCGCCTATGGGGTTGGTCATAGCCCCGCTGCCCAGGCTTGCGACTAGGCCAGCCACGGTGGGGGCATGGCATAGGCGGGCGCAGTGATCAATGTTATTGGTGCCGACGACCGCCCGAGCGAACTTCTGTATTACATAATTCTCCTCGTTGGTGCACTTAGCCGAGGAGAGGATGGCCACGGAACCCGGACCGTGCTGCTCCTTTATTTCGCCAAATCTGCTGGCTACCAGTTTCAGTGCCTCCTCCCATGAGGCTTCCCGGAAGGACTGTCCATCCTTGATGAGGGGCGCTGTCAACCTTTCTGAGTGATGAATAAACTCGTGGGCATTCCACCCCTTAATACAGAGTTTGCCTTCATTTACCGGGTGCCTCTGCCACGGTCTGGTGCCAATGACACGGTTATCCCTCGCCACCAGTAGCAACCCACAACCGGCGCCACAATAGGGGCAGACGGTGGGCACAAATCTAACCAAGTTCTACACCTCCGGCCTTCATCTCTTCCTCGGTGAAAGTCCCCAGGGGAAGAGCATCATCGATGTTGATTCCAGACTCATAGTCGAAGATAGAACGCAGCTCGTTATGCAGCTGGTGGTAGAGCCTGGTTAAAGGGATCTCCATGGGGCAGACTGCCTCACACTGCCCACAGTTGAGACAGCTATCGGCGATGTGCATGAGACGGGTGAGATGGAACAGCCTCGGTGGCGGCATCCTGCCTCGTTCCACCCACACCCTGTCGGCATCGAGGGCACAATCCTTGCAATAGCACAGGGGACAGACATTGCGGCAACCGTAGCACTTAATGCACTTGTCGAATTGGCGCAGCCAGTAATCTAGTCTTTCCTGGCGGTCGGTTCCCAAGTTGGGGAAGTCTTTGTCCTGCCACCGGGCTGCCCTCTCCTTCATTGCTGAAGCGTCAACCGTACTACCCTGACTCTTCAGATTTGCTGCCGCCAGCATCTCCTCTCCTTTAGGGGTATTGGCAATAGCTCCGTCCCCATCGATAGCACAGCTTATATCCGCCATGCCGGGCACCGGATATTCGCAGCGGCGACAGTTTGCTGAGAGTAACGACTCATCAAGAGCTTCCTTCTTGCCCCCTACCTCCATGGCGTCGTGGAAGATATAGATCTCTCCCTCTTTGGCGTTTGCAGGATTGACGGTGCCGTAGCATTCAATCCCAATTAGGTAAATATCGTCCCTGTTGACCTGGTTTCTTTTAGCTAGCTCGATTACTCCCCGGGCGTCACAGGAACGAACTACTAGCCCAATCTTCTTTCCCTTATCGCCATAATCAGCCAGGATGCTGGCCAAGCTATAGGGCTGATATGAGGCCACGGTTATCTTCTCCGCCTCTGCTGCGTCGGTGATAAAGGCAGGAACCACATCCCTTTCATCAACGCCACGGACAAAGGCCAGAACCTCATCAACCATCCCCTTTTCCAGCATGGCCTGAACAGTCTTCCTCACCGTGTCTCCGTATCTCATCCGCCGCTTTAGCCCCCTCTTAGCGGATTAGGCCCCAATTGTCGAATTGTCGCCGTAAAGGACTCCACGGTATCAGCGAATCTAGTGCCTTCGGAGGCAGAGACCCACTCCAGGCGAACCCTATCCGGGTTGATACCTAATACCTCGAGCATCCTCTTGAGGGCAATCACCCTTCGCCGGGTGTACATATTGCCCTCTATATAGTGGCACTCACCGGGATGGCATCCCAGTACCAGCACTCCATCCACCCCCATCAGCAGCGCCTTGGTTACAAATTGCGGATTGACCCGGCAACTACACATTGTTCGGATGACACGAATGGTTGAGGGATACTGTATCCGGCTCACACCAGCCAGGTCAGCGCCGGCATAGCTGCACCAGTTGCAGAGAAAGGCGAGTATCTTGGGCCTGAATGCTGCAGTAGTCATACCAGAGCCTCTATCTGAGCGAGAATCTGTGCATCCTCAAAACCGCCCATGGAACAGGCACCAGATGGGCAGATGGCAGCACAGTTCCCACACCCCTTACATTCTAGCTCGCTAACTACCGCCACCCCCTCTTGTTCATCGAACGATATAACGTTATAGGGGCAGACCTGAATGCAAAGCTTGCACCCAGAACAGGCGTCCTTATTGATGAACGCAATGATGCCACCAGCAGGGATAGCCTCCTTAGAGAGTATGGTGACAGCCCTGGAGGCAGCCGCCTGAGCCTGGGCGATGCTCTCATCTATAGACTTGGGGTTATGGGCCAGGCCGCACATGAACACCCCGTCAGTAGAGAAGTCCACCGGGCGAAGCTTCATATGGGCCTCGAGGAAGAAGCCGTCCTCATTTAGAGGCACCTTGTATAGCTGGGACAGTTCCTTGTTGCCCTGCGGGGCCACCGTGGCTGCCGCCAGGGCGATGAAGTCGGCATCCAGGAGGAGGCGCTGGCCCAAGACAGGATCGGGCACGCTGACCCTCAGAATGCTCTTACCCCCCTCGTCCACCGCTTCCACCTGGGGCTTATCATCCACGTCATAGCGGACGAACTTCACCCCCTTATCCGCAGCCTCGCGATAGTAGTCCTCCCTAAAGCCGTAGGTCCTCATATCGCGGTAAAGGAGGTAGATATCCATCTCCGGGTTCAGCTCTTTCAGCTTCAGGGCATTCGTTATCGACTGGGTGCAGCATACCCTGCTGCAATAGGGCCTCTCCTCATCCCTCGACCCCACGCAGTGAATAAACACTGCGCTCTGGGCGCTGGTGATATTGGCATTGCCGTTGGCGATCTCCCCCTCCAGTTCCAGCAGGGTCAACACCCTGAGGTCTTGCCCGTAGAGATATTCATTGGGTTTGAACTCCTCAGCCCCGGTGGCGATTATGACCACACCATGAGCTATCTCGGTGACCGCTTTATCGGCTCCCGCCGCTATCTTGGTGAGGAAATCACCCACATAGCCACTGGCATCCAGGATATCAGCCTCGGTATATACGTGAATCAAGGGGTTTTCATGAACCCTGCTCACCAAGTTTGCCAGGTAGCCCTGAACGTCTCCGCCATTCATGATGTAATGTATTCTGCGCGCTATCCCCCCCAGTTGATCAGCCTTTTCCACCAGGTGAACCTCGAATCCCTGCTCGGCCAGGCTGAGGGCGCTCTCCATGCCCGCCACACCCCCGCCAATGACCAAAGCAGCATGGTTAATGCGCACGGGTAATTGCGGAAGGGGTTTGAGGAGTTTGGCTTTGGTAACTGCCATCCTCACCAGGTCTTGCGCCTTTGTATTAGCGGCTATCCTGTCCCGCATATGCACCCAAGAGCACTGCTCACGGATGTTGGCCATCTCAAAAAGGTAGGGGTTCAATCCGGCCTCCCTGAGGGTTTCCTGGAACACGGGCTCATGGGTCCTGGGAGTGCAAGCAGCCACCACCACTCGATTCAGTCCCTTTTCTGCGATGGTCTCAACTATATGTTTGACAGAATCGATGGAACAACTGAAGATGTTCTCCTCGGCGTGAACCACACCATCCAGGCCCTTGGCATATGTTACCAGTCGGGGCACGTCTATCACCCTGGCGATATTGGTGCCGCAGCGACAAACGAACACCCCAATCCGAGGGATCTCCCCGGTGACATCCCGCTCCGGGGGGTATTCCTTCTCCGCGGTCAAGGTGCCGCGCTTTTCGGAGAGGAGCTGCGCCGAGAGAGACGCTGCGCCGCTAGCCATGGTGACGGAGTCGGGGATGTCCATGGGGGCACGGAACACGCCGCAGACGTAGACCCCCGACCTGGAGGTCTCAATAGGCGAGAAATCGTCGCTGTGGCAAAATCCGTAGGAATTGACATCGATGGACAGTTTCTCCGCCAGTTCCCTGGTGCTGGGGGGAGATGTCAAGCCAACGGATAGAACCACGAGATCGAATTCCTCCTCCCTGGTTTCGGTGCCGTTGACGCCATACCGAATCACCACGTTCTTAGTTTGCGGAATTTCCCTTACTACTGAAACCTTGCTCCATATGAAACGAACACCGGGGAGGTCTTGGGCCCTCTGGTAGTATCGCTCAAACCCCTTGCCATAGGCGCGGACATCGTTGTGAAATATGGTAGCCTCCAGCTCAGGGTCATGTTCCTTGGCCAGGATCACGTGTTTCATGGCATACATGCAGCACACTGCCGAACAGTAGCCATTTCCCACAGTGGTATCCCGAGAACCGACGCACTGGATCCAGGCTATCCTCTTAGGCGTCTTTTTGTCGGAAGGACGCTTCACCTCTCCCCGGAAGGGACCGGAGGCGCTCAATATCCGCTCGAATTCGAGACCAGTGACCACGTTGCTCATTCTGCCATAGCCATATTCGGGCTGGAGTCTAGGATCGAACGGTTGATAGCCCAAGGCCAATATGACGGCCCCAACCTCGACCTCCACTTCCTCTTCCTGCTGATAGAGGTTAATGGCCTTATTCGGGCATACCGGGACACAGATTTTGCACTCCCTCTTGCGGATGAAGAGGCAGACCTCGGGGTCTACTACGGACACTGCGGGCACCGCCTGGGGGAAGGGGACACGGATACATTTGATAACCGACAGGCCCTCATTATAGGGATCGAGCATCTTTTCCGGGCAGTACTCGGCACAGGTCCCGCAGCCGACGCACAAGTCCTCCTCTACATATCGAGGCTTCTTGAGCAGGGTCACTTTGAAATTGCCCGCCTCCCCCTCGACCTTCCTGACCTCATGATAGGCCAAGATCGATATGTTCAGGTTCCGGGCGCACTCGATGAATTTGGGAGACAGAATGCACATGGAACAATCATTGGTGGGGAAGGTCTTGTCCAGTTGCGCCATCCTGCCACCGATGGCTGGGTCCTTGTCAACCAGATAGACCTTGAAGCCGGAATTGGCCAGGTCCAGGGCAGCCTGTATGCCACTGACCCCAGCACCCACTATCATAACCGCGCCCACCTTGCCCTCAGTGGTGGCCGGTACTTGAATCTCGCTCTCCATTGTCAAGTGATCTCCCTCGCTATCTCAACGAGCCACTGAATGACAACTAGATCGCCTCTTGAACCAGTTCTGAGATGTCCTTGACCTCAATGAAATCGCCCTTACCCAGGGTCAACACGCTATCCTTGAAGTTGAGCATGCAATAAGGGCAGGCGACGGCCAGAATATTTCCCCCCAGCTCGATGGCCTGCTCCAGTCTGATGTCAGAAAATCTCTCGCCCTTCTTGGTATCCATCCAGATCCTGCCCCCTCCGCCACCGCAGCAGATGCTACTCTCCCGATAGTCGGGGAACTCCACCAGCTCCAGGCCAGGGATGCTGCTCAGAACCTCCCTGGGCTCATCGTATATGCCGTGATGGCGCCCCAGATAGCAGGGATCCTGATAGACCACCCTCTTCTTCAGCTCTTTCTCCAGCTTCAGCTTTCCCTCCCTGAGAAGCTCGGCCAGATATTGAGTGAAGTGAACCACTTCAAAGTTGCCTCCCAGTTCTGGGTATTCGCTCTTGAAGGTGCTGTAGCAATGGGGTGAGGTGACTACAATCTTCTTGACCCCGGCTTCAGCGAAGGCATCGATATTGCTTTGCGCTAGACTGAGGAATAGGCTCTCATCTCCTGCCTTGCGCACACTCTCACCACAGCAGCTCTCTTTGACGCCTAAGATGCCGAAGTCCACCCCCACCTTGCGTAGGATATTGGCGGTGGCACGTGCCACACTACGGACCCTGGAGTCATAGGCAGGGACGCAGCAGGGGAAGTACAATAGCTCGGTGCCCGGGGTGAAGGCCTTGACTTCGAGGCCCTGAGCCCAATCAGCGCGTTTCTCCCGCTCTTCCAGTACAGGATTACCGACGCTGCTGAGGCTGGACATCACGGTATGAAGGCTGGCGGGGATAAAGCCTGCCTCCACGATGATCCTGCGCACAGCTTCCATCACATCTGCTATGCCAACACCGCGAGGACAGCGGCTGACGCAGGCATTACAGGTGGTGCATAGCCACCAATCCTCATCGTCAAAATTAGCCAGGCCAAACTGGGCCTGACGGACTATCTTGTGGACAATGAAGTTTCTCACTATGTTCCAGGGGCAGGTGGTGGTGCACAGGCCGCATTGGAAGCACAGTTTAACCACCTCACCGCCAGCCTCTTTGATGAGCTCTTCCCCTTCTTTAAAGGGAGCTACTGATTCCATGATAGACTTTCCTTATTC
>JADFVG010000148.1 GCA_015222405.1 Chloroflexota bacterium | reverse complement strand
TGCGTCTTTTATTACTTTTATTACGTAGAACAGGTGGCTTATCCTTCTTTCTTATCCATCAAACTTCTCAGGTGTCCGCTCATTAAGGAAATGCTTTGTTCGAAAATAGTCTAAAATTGATCTTTTGGTTAGAACGGTGGTTAATTTTAGAATTGAAGATTCTAAAGCGATAATCTATACCCATGTTGGCTACGAGGAATGTTCTCGGTGTTCGCAGCCCGTTGGACAAATAAACGGAGCAAATGGTGGACCTGGTCGGTTTCTATCGTGACGACAATCCTGTATAAGTTGCAAACATTTTCGACATTGCTCCTTCCTGGATAAGATAACAAGCAAGCTCAGCCGATTTGACGAGTCTTCGAGTCAAATTCGGTATGAAGCACATCGTTAGCCGGCACTCATTAGATATCATCTCGAAGTTCCCTCAGTCTGTCCAATACTCCATTACGGGCTACCGAAGATCGTCTTCTTGCCAAGCTAACGCGACCATATGCGAGCAAAGGTTGTGATGAACACGACTATCAGAATTGGACCGATAATAGACTCTGCAAGCCCAGCGTATTTTGCCCATCCAATCGGCTCGGGAGCCCAGGATCCATAGCCCAATGCGGTGAAAGAAGCAGCGCTGTAGTAAATAGCGTAGGGACAACATTCGTTTCCGGTACACCCAACAAACACTGGATCAACTATGATGGACCAAAGATAGAAGGCGAGAGCAAAGCTTATTATTGTCGCTGCCCACCAGAACAATATTCGTTTCCACCTTTCGCCATAACCGAACAGCATTTCCGCACACATCAGGGGGGCTAGCTTGAGCAAATCCTTCAGCAAATTAGATAATCTGTGGTTCTTTACAGATATTCTGAGCAGTTCAGAACGCCTCTTTCGTTTGGAGATTAATTCACGATAGCGGAACTCTCCCGCGATGTTGTCGATGCCAGCATGTTGGTGCCATAGCCTGAGGCTGCGATAGGCCTCCTCAGCCTGCTTGTTTGACTCGAGCTCATCTCCAAGAACATACTTGGGACCCCAAATTGATCGAGCGAAGGAAGCAGTCTCAAGTCTCGCCTCCCAGACAGAAACAGCATCAAGGTCGGCATTATTGAAGTCAGTGCGATTGAGGTTAGCCCAGCGGAAGTCTGCGCGGTGGAGCTTGGCACCGAGGAAAGATGCAGCGCTAAGGTCTGCTTGTCGGAAGTCCGCGTCTATCGCTGAGGACGATGTCAATTGGGTGGCCTTCATGGAAGCGCCGCCGAATTTGGCACGATCGAGAATGCAGGCTGTAAGCTTCGCCTGGTCGAGCGCAGATCTCCTTGTGACATTGCCTTGGTGTAGTGGCCCAAAATCGCAGTCTTTCAATATCATCCCACTGAGATCAAGCCCTGACAGGTCGATACCAGACAGGTTTCTTCCAGACAGGTCCAGCCCAGATGCTGTGCCGCCGTTTCTCCTGATGAGTGCCTCCAGATCGTTTCTGGACAGTGGCTCGTGAATGCCTTGCTGGAGCAGGAACTCGCCTACCCCTTCGGCTGAAAGGACCGGCGTTCCCACCATTGACTGCCCTTCAAGCAGCTTCCCAAATTCCAAGTACACGGGACCGCTAAAGTTGTAGGTCCCACTCAGAAGGAAAACCCTGTTTGTGAATCGGGAGAAGGGATCTGGGGGAAACTCGCTAAAGGAGTGGCAACTGAAGCATTGGACTATGACGTTCCGGATCGAATCCTCCCAGATTGCCTGTGCTACCGTTTGACCACATGAGCCACAAAGGTAATTCACCACCCCACCGTCTTGACCCATGAACAGCGGCCCCCTGTAATCGTGCTGCGGCTTAATCACTGCCCGGGTCCTCGGGGATGGTTCATCGACTGTCCTCAAGACTACATCGCTCATGGCTCACGTTTGTTGATGCGAGATTGGTCAGTATAAGGGTGCCAGCTAACATTGTTTTTTATCATTATTCTACTATTTCTCAATTGTACATAAAAAAAACTTTTGGTACTGTACTATGAACAAACAAGAAGCTAAAAGACTCGTCATTAATGCCTTAGCCACAGGCAGGCAAGCCCTGCTTGAGCCGGAGGCGAAAGCTCTGGTATCTGCATGGGGCATACAGGTGCCCAAATCAGTCTTGGTCGAAGGGCTGGAGGATGT
>JADFVG010000147.1 GCA_015222405.1 Chloroflexota bacterium | reverse complement strand
GAGCAGGCGCGGGAGCTAAGCGCGAAAAAGGTTGAGGTGGTGGCTACAGAATCGATTCCTCAAGGTATTGCGGCGCTGCTCGCCTTTAACCACGAGGCTGACTTCGAAGCAAACATCAGGGCAATGGGAAGGGCCAGAGAAGAGGTGAGGACGATAGAGATCACGAGAGCAGTGCGTAAGGCCAAGTTTGGCGACCTGGTTATGGCCAAAGGACAACCCATCGGCTTCCTTGATGACGAACTGGTGGCTGCCGCCGATAGCATGTTCCAGGTGATCGACGAGGTGCTGGGCAAGATGGATTTGGAGCAGAGCGAGATCATCACTCTTTACTACGGTGCCGATACCGAGGACGCCGAGGCGGAGCAGATTGCTGAGGCGCTGCGCCAAAAATACCCCCAGCTTGAAGTGGAAGTGATCTACGGTGGCCAGCCTCACTATAATTACATCCTTTCCCTGGAGTAAAAACCTTGGAAGTGGCCACGTTGCGCAAAATTCTGGAACTTGAGCGAAAAAAGGGCTGCCAAGATGGCGCTGTCATCGGTGGCCTTGATAGTTATCTCAGTCGCTGGGGCGGTGAAGCCAAAGGTTGCGAGCTCCTTGTCATCAGCTATTCTTCCCTTGATATAGACCAGCGTCGGGAGTGGATTGCAAGGGTGGTTCAGTGGCTCGATGAGATGGAAGCCGGGGGTCAAAAGGCACCGGCCCCTGGAGCCAAAACAAGCGAGTTCCTGGATTTGCCTATTACTAGTGTTAAAGGGATCAGCTCAAGCCTGGCGGCCAAGTTCCGCCGCCTGGGCGTGAGCACGGTGCGCGATATGCTCTACTTCTTCCCCAGGCGCCACATCGATTACAGCAAGAGTAAGACCATTGCCCAACTCCAGGTAGGGGAGGAACAGACCGTCGTCGCTACGGTGTGGCAGGCTCAGGAGACCCTTCTCGGGGGAAGGCGCTCCACCGAGGCCATTGTCGGCGATGAGACCGGGAATATGAAGGTTGTTTGGTTTAATCAGCCCTATCTGGCGAAGCAACTGCGCACCAATTCCAAGCTGGTGCTCAGCGGCAAGGTGAGCCTCTATAAGGGGATAAAGGTCTTTCAGTCCCCGGAGTACGAGCCTTTGACCAAGGAACTGGTTCACACCGGACGGATGGTGCCTCTCTATCCGTTGACCCGCGGGCTGAGCCCGCGCCAAGTGCGGCGGCTGGTTAAGGAGACGGTGGACTTCTGGGCACCGCAACTAGCCGATTTCCTCCCCCAGGAGGTGAGGCGGCGAGCCCAGCTTCTTGAGCTCTCTGAAGCGATAAAGCAGGCCCACTACCCACAAAGTGTGCCGCTTAAGGATCGGGCCCGAAAAAGGCTAGCCTTTGATGAACTTTTTCTCATCCAGTTCGGCGTGCTCTCCAGGAGGAGAACGTGGCGGGAGGGTGGTGAGGCAAGCCCGATTAAGCCCGAGCGCCAAATCCTGGAGGGATTTCTTGGCGCCTTGCCCTTCACCCTGACCGGGGCTCAAAAGCGTGCCCTGGAGGAGATCCTTGCCGATCTGGCCCAGGTGAGGCCGATGAGCAGGCTGCTTCAGGGGGAGGTTGGCAGTGGTAAGACTGTTGTCGCCACGGCGGCGCTACTTACCACCGCCGCCAACGGCTATCAAGGGGCATTCATGGCGCCAACCGAGATCCTGGCGGAGCAGCATTTTTCCAACATCTGCGATATTATGGCAAGGGCGGGGCAGCGTCACGGGGAACAGGGAATTGTGCAAACCTTCTCTGCTCTTATGCCTCGTCCGATCAAGATAGCGCTCCTTACCGGAAGCACGAAGAGAAGCGAAAAGGAGGAGCTATATCGGGCGATACAGGAGGGGGAGATAGATATAGCCTTGGGCACCCACGCCCTGATCCAGGAGGAGGTCGAGTTTCAGGCCCTTGGGCTGGCGATTGTGGATGAGCAGCACCGCTTCGGCGTGATGCAGCGCTCGGCGCTGCGCCAAAAGGGGGCCAATCCGCACCTCTTGGTGATGACCGCTACTCCCATCCCCCGTAGCCTGGCCCTCACCTTATATGGGGACCTCGATCTCTCGGTCATCGACGAACTTCCCCCAGGAAGGCAGGTGATCAGGACAAGGTGGCTTGACCCCGAGGAGCGCGAGCGTGCTTATCAGTTCCTGCGCCGGGAGGTGGAAGCGGGACGCCAGGCGTTCATCATCTGCCCCCTCGTCGAGGAGTCGGAGGTCATCGAGGCCAAGGCAGCGATCAGGGAATATGAGCGCCTTTCGAGGGAGGTGTTCCCTGACCTTCGCCTCGGGCTGGTCCATGGCAGGCTGAAGGCCAAGGAGAAGGAAGAGGTGATGAGGAGGTTTCGGGCTGGGGAACTGGACATCTTAGTAGCTACCCCTGTGGTTGAAGTGGGCATCGATGTCCCCAATGCTACGGTGATGGTTATCGAGGATGCTGACCGCTTTGGTCTGGCGCAGCTTCATCAGTTTCGCGGTCGTGTCGGCCGAGGGGAGCAGCAGAGCTACTGTATCCTCGTTGCTGAGGCCCACTCGGCAGAGGGTAGGGAGCGGCTATCGGTTCTGGAGCGTACCCAGGACGGATTCATCCTCGCTGAGGAAGACCTGAAGCTGCGGGGCCCGGGGGAATTCTTTGGCACCAGGCAAAGCGGGCTTCCTGACCTCAAGATGGCTAAACTCTCCGATCTCAGGCTTTTGGAGCTTGCTCGCACTGAGGCGATCCGCCTCTTCAAGCAGGACCCAGAACTCTCCCAGTCTGAGCACTTGCTCCTTGCTCGGGAAGTGGCTCGGTTGTGGCAAGGGGAAGTCGGCGGAACGGAGGCGTGATGATAAAAGACGAGATCGCTGAACTCTTACGCCAGGCGGCCAACGAAGCGCAGATAAGGAATCTGCTCCCTCCCCTGGCTATGCCTGAGATCGTTGTCGAGCGGCCTCAGAACCCAGAACATGGGGATTATGCCAGCCCCTTGGCGTTAAAGTTGGCGCGTGCGGCGAGGATGAACCCATTGACCATCGCCCAAAGCCTGGCCAGTCTGATCCAACTCCCCACGGGAATCGAGAAGATAGCTGTGGCAGCGCCTGGCTTCATCAATTTCTCTCTCCGCAGTGACTGGCTCACCCGACAGGTGGAGGAGATATTGGGTGCCGGCGAGGATTACGGCAATATTGACCTGGGCAAGGGCGCTCGGGTGCAGGTGGAATTCGTCAGCGTCAATCCCACCGGTCCCCTTCACGTGGGGCATGGCAGGGGCGCCATCCTGGGGAGCACGCTGGCTAACGTGCTTAGCGCCGTGGGCTATAAGGTGGCAAAAGAATACTACATCAATGATGCCGGCAGCCAGATGGAGGCTTTCTATCGCTCCCTTTATGCCCGCTATCAGCAGGAGCTGGGCAGCGCTGTCGAGATGCCTTCCGAGGGCTATTTCGGCCAATACATGATCGACCTCGCCAAAGAGATTGTTGCCCAGGAGGGGGATAGATTCCTCGCCATGCCCCCTACAGAGGCGGTGAGGGAATTGGGCCGGATAGGGATGGAGAAGATCCTCCACTCCATCAAATCTGACCTTGAGTTACTGGGCGCCACCTTCGATGTCTGGTTCAGCGAACAGAGCCTTTATCAGGAGGGGCAATACCAGGGGTCAATGTCTTTGCTCGAAGAGAAAGGCCATATCGTGGAAAAGGAGGGGGCGGTATGGTTTGTTTCCACCGCCTTGGGGGAGGACAAGGACAATGTGCTGGTGAGGAGCGATGGCTCTCCCACCTACTTCGCCTCTGATATCGCCTACCACTATAACAAATTCATCGAACGCGGCTTTGATAAGGTGATCAATATCTGGGGGGCTGACCACCAGGGGCATGTTTCGCGGATGAAGGTGGTGATGGGCGCCCTGGGCATCGACCCCGAGAGGCTCCAGATCATAATCTCTCAGATGGTCGCCCTGAAGCGTGGGGAAGAGATGATCAAAGTCTCAAAACGCACCGGGGAGCTTGTTACCCTTCGTGAGCTTGTGGAGGAGGTGGGTGTTGATGCTTGCCGCTTCTTCTTCCTTTCCCGCTCTGCTGATAGCCAGATGGATTTCGACCTCGAATTGGCCAAAAGGCAGTCTGCGGATAATCCGGTCTATTACGTTCAATATGCTCATGCCCGCATTTCAAGCATCATGCGCCTGGCCCAGGAGAAGGGGATCGATTACCGCCAAGGGGATACCTCCCTGCTCACTACCGAGCCCGAGCTAGACCTTATTAGAAAGATGCTCCAGCTACCAGAGGTGATGGAGATGGTGGTCTCAACCCTGGAACCCCACCATCTCTCCTACTACGCCACTGACATGGCCACTACTTTCCACAACTTCTATGAGAAGTGTCGCGTTGTCTCTGAGGATGAGGCGCTCACCCGAGCACGGCTGAAGCTGGTTGCGGGAGCAAAGATCGTCCTGGCAAAGACCCTGCGCCTGATGGGGATGAGCGCCCCGGAGCGAATGTAGTCTAAAATCCCCCCTCGTCTTTATACTCCCTTCCCAGTTGGGCGTAGTGCTCGGCGATATGGTCCACCATCTTCAGCTGCGCTTCTGAGAGTTCCTTTTTCACCTGGGCGGGAACGCCTACTACCAAGGACCGATCTGGTATCTGCATCCCCTCTCCAACCAGGGCGTTAGCGCCAATGATGCACCGGTTGCCGACCTGGGCAAAATCGAGGAGGGTGGCGTTATTGCCAATGAGCGCATAATTCCCAATTCTCTGGCAGTGGATCATGGCGCAGTGGCCGATAAGCACGTTATCGCCGATCACCATTGGGGCATCGCCATGGATTACACTATTTTCCTGAACGCTGACGTTGCTGCCGATCTTTATGCTGGCAAAATCAGCCCTGATCACCACCCCGGGCCATATATTGGAGTTTTCCCCGATCTCAACATCGCCAATGATATAAGCCCTCTCGCTGATGAATGCTGACTCCGCTATCTTGGGTGTCTTACCCCGAAAGCTCTTGAGCATTTTGCCTCCTGG
>JADFVG010000146.1 GCA_015222405.1 Chloroflexota bacterium | reverse complement strand
GTGGCGGGGTTCCTGGCACAGGCGACGCGGGGTAAGGCTGCTATCGTTGCCTCCTCTGCGTCGATGCGGGCACTGGGATTGTTCATGACCGGCGGGGCCAATGCCAATGGGGTGAGGTTCTTCGAGTCTCGAAGAGAGGCGTTGAAGTGGTTTAGTACGAACGCTGGGTCTGAAAAGCGGGGCATCGGTTTTCCCAACCTGTGGCGGGCACTTTTCAGAGTGAGATGGCTGAGGATCAAGGAACGGTGGCTGAGAGAAGTCTTCGAGGTTCTGCAAAGTGTGGCTATGGGTGATTTTTCCCGAAGGATAGCAGCTTCTAATAATGAAGATGAGCTTGCCTTGATCGAGGCCGGCATCAATCTGATGGCTGATGACCTGGAAGATAGGGACAGAGAGGCCAGGGAATATGAAAGTAGGCTCAGGGAGGAGCGGAACCGTATTGCTCGTGAGCTACATGATTCCGTTTCCCAGCTCCTTTTTAGTGCGGTTTTAAACTCGGAGGCGGCCAGCGTCCTGGTTGAAAGTGACCCTGAGCTTTCCAAGGCCCGTATCGAAACAGCACGGGTCAGTGCTAGTGAGGCTCAACAACAGATGCGTGACCTGCTCACGGAGCTACGCCTCAGTCCGCTTTTGGGTGGGTTGACCTCGGCACTGAACATACTCACCACAAGGTTCAGCAAGAGGGAAAGAATCGAAACCTCATTCTCAGTTGACGGGGAGAGACAGCTAGCACCGAGCGTAGAGAGGGAACTATTCCGCATCGCCCAGGAGGCGTTGAACAACGTAGCCAAACACTCGCGAGCAACCTCAGCCGTTGTGGAGCTGGTCTTGTCCTCTGACCTGGTGCGCCTCAGCGTGGAGGACAACGGCGTCGGTTTTGACCCCTCGCATCCCAAATCCGGCGAGCCAGGACTAGGGCTGACTCACATGCAGGAGAGAGCTGAGGGTCTTGGTGGCAAGCTGGCGATAGAATCAGCCCCAGGCAAGGGGGCCAAAATAATGGTAGAAATGCCTTTGGAGGAAAGTCATGGATAGAATCAGTGTTCTCATAGTAGATGATCACCCGGTGGTAAGAGAGGGGCTGCGCACATTTTTGGAGCTACAGGAGGGCCTGGAGATTGTGGGGGAAGCAGCCGATGGAGTGGAGGCACTGGAGAAGGTAGGCCAGCTAGTGCCAGATGTGGTTCTCTTGGATCTGGTTATGCCCAGAATGGATGGCATTACAACCATCCGCCAGATCAGAGCCCTGAGCCCCAGCACCCGCATTCTGGTGCTTACCAGCTTCTCTGAAAATGACAAGGTTTTCCCTGCTGTCAAAGCAGGTGCTCATGGTTACCTGATGAAGGATATCAGGCCGGTTGAGCTTGCGGAGTCAATTCGATTGGTGTATAGAGGTGAGCCATCGCTCCATCCGGAGATAGCGAAGAGATTGATGGATCAGCTTGCCCAAGGCGAGGAGGAGGCAACCGAGGAAAAATTGACCCTGCGTGAAACAGAAGTGCTACGCCTCATAGCCAGGGGGCACAGCAATAAGGAAATTGCCGCCGCCTTGTATATAAGTGAAAAAACGGTAAAGACCCATGTCAGCAACATCCTGCAAAAGCTGCACCTCGCTGACCGCACACAGGCCGCTATCTATGCCGTGCGCCAGAAAATAGCGGTGGAATAATAGAACACAGCCCCGTTTATGCTAGGCTAAACCCACCCACCAGTCGTATATTGTCTCCCCCCATACCAGGGTGACCATAGCTGCTGTGGCGAGAAAGGGCGCAAAGGGGATGGCCTGCCTTCTTTTTTTTACCCCGAATAGGAGCAGAAAGATAGCCACCAGCCCACCGGCGAAAAAAGCCAGCAGCAGGGAAACGAAAACGTGAGGGAAGCCGATGGCCAATCCGATAAGCGCTGCCAGCTTGACATCGCCTCCCCCCATGCCCCCCCGAGAGATGAGATAAGGTATCAACATCAGACCAAAGCCAACGGCAGACCCTGAAACGGCCATAGCAATGCCAAGATCAGGCCAGAAGAAGGAAAAGATAAACGCCAGCGCTATCCCAGGGTAGACAACAATATCCAGAACAAGCCCGTGTTCCAGATCGATGACCAGGATCACCAAGAAGAGGCAGGCATAGAAGAGAGCCATGACAAGCTGCGAGCCGAGATCATAGTGCCAACAGAGGGAGGCGAAGAGGAGCGCAGTTGCCAGTTCTACGACAGGAAGTCGGATTGGGATGTGAGCGCCACAATGACGGCAGCGACCTCGCAGCCAGAGGAAGCTAAATAGGGGCACCAAATCCCAGGGCTTGAGCCTCTGCTGGCAGGCGTCGCAACAAGATGGGGGGCTGATTATGGACTTGCCCACAGGCAGGCGGTCGATGCAAAGATTGAGGAAGCTACCTACAGCAAGTCCGAGAAGGGCAAAGAGACCTATTTCATAAGGAGTGGTCATAAGGCTCTGAGAACCAGCCCCATATTTACCATATATTGGGCGACTGGCAACTCTGAGGTATAGCGTAGCGGCGGTTCGAGGGGCTGTATTGGACGCCCGGTGAGCGTGGCAACATTTATGGCAAAGGCAACGCTCCCGGCAACAGCTCCGGTGAGGTAAATAGGAAGCTCAGAGTCAAGGGGTTCATCCTTGTGGCTATCATTATAGAAGGATATGGTGCGCACCAGCTCATCACTGATGCGGCCTACAGCGTAGTCTGAAGAAAGCATCCCTTCGCCGAGAAAGGCACTGCGAATCAGAACCGGGACATCGTTGAGGACAATGACTATCTCCACGCCATTGGTCTCCCCGTTGGCAATGATAGCATCTCTTCGGTTCACTGCTCTCATCAGCGCCAGGGGCTTCAACTCAATAATGCTGGGCTTTAGCCCCGCTGACGCCAGCGCCTTCATCAAGGCGTGAAGTGGTTCTTTGGGAACGGAAAGGACAAAGACCTGCTGTTCGCGGGTGCGTATGGGCAAAGCCCGCCAGTAAAGGTAGCTATCAT
>JADFVG010000145.1 GCA_015222405.1 Chloroflexota bacterium | reverse complement strand
ATACCAGTTCAAGCGCTCCTCAAGCCAGTATTTGAGCCACTCCTCATCAGTTCCCGGCTTGACAAAGAACTCCACCTCCATCATCTCAAACTCGCGGCTTCTGAAGATGAAGTTGCCGGCAGTTATCTCATTCCTGAAGGCCTTGCCGATCTGAGCGATGCCGAAGGGCAGCTTCTTCCTCGCCGTATCCATTATATTGGCGAAGTTGACAAATATGCCCTGAGCCGTTTCGGGGCGCAAATAGACCACCTGCGCCTCCTCCTCGACGGGACCGAAGAAGGTCTTGAACATCAGGTTGAACATGCGCGGCTCGGTTAGCTCGCCGCCACAGGCAGGGCATTTGCCATCCTTGGCTTCATCGGCGCGCCAGCGCTGGTTGCAGGCCTTGCATTCCACCAATGGGTCCTTAAATCCCTCCACATGCCCGCTGGCAACCCAGGTCTTGGGGTGCATCATGATGCTGGAGTCCAGACCCACCATGTCATCCCTTTCCTGAACCATAGAGCGCCACCAAGCGTCCTTAATATTGCGTTTGAGCTCGATTCCCAGCGGTCCATAGTCCCAGCAAGCGGAGAGCCCACCATAGATTTCGCTGGAAGGGAAGATAAAACCCCGCCGCTTGCAAAGCGAGACTAGCTTTTCCATATCAACCTTGCTTGTCACTCCATACTCCTGAGGTAAGGTTTTTTGCAGATGGGCTTAGCAAAAGTTACCAGTTTCGCCGCCAAATGTCAAAGGCTTGACACAGGCAAGGTGAATTGCGAAAATAGGGGCTGATGATTTTAAGAGCGCTAGAACTGGGCATGTTCGCCTCCAACTGCTACATTGTGGGGTCGGAAGCGACTAAGGAAGGCTTGATCATCGACCCCGGCGCTGAAGGTGATGTAATACTTGAGCATACGAGAGAGCTTGAACTTGACACAAAGCTCATCGTGGCTACCCATGCTCATATCGATCATGTTGGGGCGCTGCGAGCGGTCAAGGAGGCCACCGGGGCTACATTCGCCATCCATGAGGCAGACGCAAACGAGAAAGTAATGCAGGGCATGGCCCGCATGCTAGGGGCGATAACTCGCTCTCTCAGTCCACCGCCGAAGCCAGATAGATTGCTTAAAGAGGGCGACACTATCGAGATCGGTGACCTGAGTTTCACCGTCATCCATACGCCGGGTCACAGCCCTGGGGGGATTTCCATTTACGGGCATGGTGTGGTCTTCACCGGCGACACTCTGTTCAATTTTGGCATTGGCAGGACAGACTTCCCTGGCTGCAGCTACGAAACGCTGATGGACAGCATCAACAGCAAACTTATGACGTTGCCCGATGAGACCATAGTTCTCCCTGGGCATGGGCCGCACACTACCATCGGCATCGAGCGCCAGTATAACCCCTTCATGCGCGATTAACCAAGAAGTCCGGTCACGTCCGCCAGAACCGGAGCCAAGACCAGCGATACTATGGACATCAACTTTATCATTATATTCAGGGACGGCCCCGAGGTATCCTTGAACGGGTCTCCCACGGTATCACCAACCACTGCCGCCTTATGAGCATCCGACCCCTTACCCCCATAGTTGCCCCTCTCTATCCACTTCTTGGCATTATCCCAGGAACCGCCGGCATTGGCCATCATTACCGCGATCAGGAATCCGCTAGCGATGGCTCCAATTAGAAACCCGGCTAACGCCACCGGTCCTAATGCAAAGCCGATAATGATAGGGGCGGCCATGCACATCAAACCAGGAGCGATCATCTCCTTCAAAGCTGCTTTGGTGCAGATATCAACACATCTGCCATACTCAGGCTTGGCCTCGCCTTCCCACAGCCCCTTTATCTCGCGGAACTGGCGGCGAACCTCATTTATTATGTGGAAGGAGGTTCTGCCCACCGCAGTGAGGGTCATGGCGCAGAATACCGCAGGCAGCATGACGCCCAGAAGTAGCCCAGCTATCACCCCGATATCCAATAGCTGGATCTCGGCGATGTCGATCCCCACTGCTTGAGTATAGGCCAACATCAGGGCCAGGGAGGTAAGGGCTGCTGACCCGATAGCAAACCCCTTGCCCGTCGCCGCAGTGGTATTGCCCAGTGAATCCAGGGCATCGGTGCGCTCTCTGATCTCTGGCGGCAGCCCTGACATCTCCACGATTCCACCAGCGTTATCGGCCACAGGTCCATAGGCGTCAGTGGCCAGGGTGATGCCCAGTGTGGAAAGCATGCCGATGCCGGCAATGGCAATGCCGTAGATGTCGGCGAATTCGTGGGCCACGATGATAGCGATAACCACTATGATGATGGGAGGCATGGTGCTCAGGAGTCCATTGGCAAATCCTCTGGTTATATTCGTTCCCGCCCCTGTTTGTGAGGCCTCCGAGATGCGGCGCGTTGGCGAGTAGCTGTAGGAGGTGAAGTAGTTGGTGCTCTCCCCGATGAGGACGCCAGCAACGAGCCCAGCGAGAACAGCCCACAGTATTCCCCACTCGGCATCAAGAACATATACCGCCAGCGCGGCAAAGCCAGCGGCTATGATCGATGCCGCGAAGGTGCCACGCCGAAGGGCACCGAGCAACGCCCTCATCTCCGGCTTTTCACCCACCCGGACCAGGAAGACCCCGATGATCGAGGCTATTATCCCTCCTGCCGCTATCATCATCGGCAGCCACCATGCCGTCTCCGCATCGGGGACCAGGGGTTTACCCAAAGTGGTGGAGAAAACTGCTATCATGCTCAGCGCCATAGTAGCAATGATGGCGTCCACATAAGACTCGAAGAGGTCGGCACCCATGCCAGCCACATCCCCCACATTATCGCCGACAAAGTCAGCGATGACAGCAGCATTTCTGGGGTCGTCTTCGGGGATACCCTTTTCCACCTTCCCCACCAGATCAGCCCCGGTATCCGCTGCCTTGGTATAGATGCCGCCGCCGACTCGGGCGAAGATAGCCACTGCTGACGCACCGAAGCCAAAGCCGGGGATAATCTCAAGGAAATCGACTCTGTTATTGAAGGCGAAGTAAAGGATGCTCAGGCCTATGATGCCAATGCAGACCACGATGATCCCCATCACCGCACCGCTGCGGAAGGAAACCCTCAGCCCCTGGTTCAGGCTAGTCTCGGTAGCGGCAGCCGTTCTGGCATTGGACCTTATCGCCATGTTCATTCCGATAAATCCAGCAAGCCCGGAACAGAGGGCGCCGAAAACGAAGGCTAAGGAAACCCACCAGCCAAGATGGGGGATGAGTCCAAGAGCGATGGCCACAACCACCACAAATACGGCCAGTATTTGATATTCACGTCCCAGGAAGGCCAGGGCACCTTCCTTGATCGCCGCCGATATCTCCCTCATCCGCTCCGAGCCCTGATCCTGCCTTAAGACGTAGGACACCAAAAAGGCAGCTAAAGCAAGCCCCAGAATCCCTGCTATCACTGCCAGAAATATAGCATCCATATTTTCGACCTCCTAGGCTTTTCTTGGTGCTAATCCCCTCCTTTTCGCCTACCCCTTCGAGGTGGTTTTTCCGGTTCTGGGGAAGGCCCCAGCCTTTTGTTGAAGGAATCCAGCCTTTGCTCCAACGCCCTCTGCCTCAAGCTGACAGTTAGGTCGCCGCGGGTTCTCTCCAGAATGCCACGCACGATGTCAGTGGTCCTCCTCAGCCCCCCGGTTACGGCATCAGGGAAGTCAATGGTCACCAACACCCCGTAGACGTCATCCATGATTGAAAGTAGCTCCTCGCAGCGGGAGATCTCCCCCTTCCTGGTGCAATCGAGGAGATGGCGGCGCAGCTCACCCACTGCCTCCCCCATCCCGTTGAGATAGGAAGCATAGCTCACGCTTAGCTCATCGGGGTCGGGGAAATCGCCTCCGCTAATTAGGGCGTGGGTGATGCAGCCCTCAACATATTCCTTCTGAGCATTGTAGACATAGCCAGCGTCAAAGAGTTCTTGGTGCTTGCTCAGGGCCTTGTCCAGGTCCTTGAGCAGGAGGCGAGCCGATGCCAGCATGTTTTGGCCATCTTCATATTCGCCACGGTGGACGGCGCGGATGGCATTGGTGGAATAGCGCAGAACCTCCCGGCACAGCTTAAGGGACTTCTCCCGGGCAGCATCCTTAGCAGCCAAATTTTTTCGCGCCTTCTCCCCGATCAGCTCCAGCTTTTCTGTTAGTGTTCCCATTTATTTAGCCCCCTATCTTATTTGCTAGCTTCCGAGTTGCCCCTTCAGCATCATCAGCTCCTAAAACGGCACTAATCACCGCTAGGGAATCTGCCCCCGCCTCAATGACCGTAGCGGCATTCCCTTCATTGATACCCCCGATGGCAACGATGGGCAGCGATACCACCTCCCTTATCTGACGCAGCATTTCTAATCCAACCTCTTTAGT
>JADFVG010000144.1 GCA_015222405.1 Chloroflexota bacterium | reverse complement strand
TCGCCATTGTCGATCGCAACCGACAGCAGATCGATGGCTGGACCTATGAGGTGATGGATACCGAGCCCATGGCCGAGAAGTGGCGCTCCTTTGGCTGGCATGTTATCGAGGTCGATGGGCATGACCTGGGCCAGATCCTCGCCGCCTTCGATAAGGCAAAGCGAATAAAGGGAAAACCCACGGCAATCATCGCCCACACCACTAAAGGCAAAGGTGTCAGCTTCATGGAGAATAACCCCGATTTTCATGGCAAAGCCCCCACCCCTGAGGAGGCGGAGAAAGCGCTGAGGGAGCTGGAGTAATGGCTTCAGAGATGTCCACCAGGGAGGCCTACGGGCACGCTCTGGTTGAGCTGGGCAAGGAGAACGAAAATATCGTCGTCCTCGACGCTGACCTCTCTCGGTCAACCATGACCCGCTCTTTCGCGGCTCAGTTCCCGGAGCGATTCTTCGATTGCGGCATTGCCGAGCAGAACATGATGGGCATTGCCGCCGGTCTTGCCGCCTCGGGAAAGACCGTCTTTGCCAGCACCTTCGCCGTTTTCGCCTCAGGGCGCTGCTATGACCAGGTTCGCATGTCCATCGCCCAGCCCCATCAAAATGTGAAGATTGTAGCCACCCATAGCGGCGTTACCGTTGGCGAGGACGGCTTCTCCCATCACTCAATTGAAGACCTGGCACTCTTCTGCTCCTTCCCCGGATTTACCGTGGTCGTCCCCGCCGATGCAATAGAAACGACACAGGCGGTGAGGACGGCAGCCAATACCTATGGCCCCTTCTATATCAGATTGAGCCGCCCCAAGACGCCCCTGGTCTACGCCGATAATTATCGCTTCGTTCTGGGCAAGGCGGTGACCATGAGAGGGGGGCAGGATGCCACTGTCATCGCCTGCGGGCTGATGGTAGACAAGGCGCTTCAGGCTGTCGATGATCTGGCACGTGAGGGCATCGAGTGCCGCGTGGTAAACATGCCTACCCTCAAGCCCCTGGATGAAGATGCCATCATCAGGGCTGCCGAGGAGACAGGCGCCATCTTAACCGTGGAGGAACACCTTCAGCATGGAGGACTGGGGAGCAGGGTCTCTCAGGTGGTGGCCAAACGCCACCCCGTTCCCATGTCCTTCCTCGCGATAAAGGACTTCTACTCGTCTTCGGGAAAAGCAGAGGAACTCCTTGAGGTGCATGGGCTCACCGTGGAGGGGATCCAGGAAGAGGTGCGCTCGCTGGTGGGGAGGAAGGGTTAAGCCCTGACCTGACCGCTGCCCATGATGACCCACTTGTAGGTAGTAAGCTCCCTGAGCCCCATTGGACCCCGGGCATGAAACTTCTGGGTGCTGATTCCGACCTCAGCCCCCAAACCAAACTGGCCGCCATCGGTGAAGCGGGTACTGGCGTTAGCATAGACGCAGGCGGCATCAACCTCATCTAAGAAGCGCATGGCGGCGGAATAGTCCTCGGTGACGATGGCCTCGGAATGCCCCGAGCCGTAGCGTGCGATGTGCTCCAGCGCCTCGTCCAATGAATCTACAACCTTTATCGCAGCAATCAGAGCCAGAAATTCCTTTCCCCAATCGGAATCGGATGCTGGAGCAACCTTAAAGTTCGAAGAAAGAATCCCAAGCGCCCGCTGGTCGCAGTGCATCTCCACCCCGGCTTTGGCCCACTCACCAGCGACCATGGGCAGGAAGCGCTCGGCAATATCGCTATGAACCAGAAGACAGTCGAGGGCATTGCATACCGTGGGGCGCTGCACCTTGGCGTTGTAGGCGATGGCCACCGCCTTATCCAGATCGGCGCTGCTATCGACATAGGTATGGCAAACGCCAACGCCGCTGGCAAGGACGGGCATGACGGCGTTCTCGGTGACCAGTGCCACCAGCCCCTCACCACCACGAGGGATGATGAGGTCGATGGCGTCCTTCATCTTCAGCATCTCGTTCACCAGCGCCCGCTCCGTGGACTCGATGAACTGCACCGCATCCTCAGCGACCCCCGCCTCTTTAATGGCGTCCTTTATCACTTTGACCAGCGCCCCATTAGAGCGCAGCGCCTCCTTGCCCCCGCGCAGGATGACCGCATTGCCCGACTTGAGGCAAAGGGTGGAAATGTCAACGGTAACATTGGGGCGGCTTTCATAGATGACGCCGATAACCCCCAGGGGGACCCTCCTCCTCTCGATATGGAGTCCATTGGGAAGCACCCGGGCATCGAAGGTCTCACCCACGGGGTCGGGGAAGGAGGCAACGGTGCCCACATCCTGAGCCATGGCCTGAAGCCGGGACGAGGTGAGGAGCAGCCTGTCAAGCATGGCTTCGCCCATCCCACTGGCCTTGGCCTCATCGCGGTCGAGGCGATTTGCCTCAAGTATCTCCCCCTCCCTTGAGCTGAGGCTTTGAGCGATATTCAAGAGAGCCTCGTTCTTTACCTCAGTGGGAAGGTGAGCCAGCTTTCGTGAGGCCGCTTTAGCAGCCTTCCCCTTTTTTTCAAGCTCTTGTATTGAACTCATCATGGGCTGAAAAAGGCTTTGATTGATTTTGGAAAATTCAAAAAATACAACCCTTTTGCTATT
>JADFVG010000143.1 GCA_015222405.1 Chloroflexota bacterium | reverse complement strand
TTGCCCATGGTCTCCGGCCGGAGCAAAACCTGATTGCCCTCAGCTCTAAGCCGCCTCACCGTCTGCTCCAGATTGCTCTTCACCGTGGCATAGACCGCTTGCGGTGGACTGTCGAAATAGACGGCGGCGTGGAAAACGATGCCCTCAGCCCCAAGAAGGGAAGCGATGCGGGCGGTCTGCATCAGCCTTTCCTGGCTTGCAGTGACCTTTCCCTCTTCCTTGGCGTTAAGATTGATAAAATAGGGGGCATGAGCAGTGAGCTTCACCCCCCTCTTTCTCGCCACCTCCCCCACCATCCGAGCCATGCTCTCGCCCATCTTCACCCCGCGCACAAATTGCACCTCCATACAGCCCAGACCCAGCTCCGCCACCCGCTCAATGCCGCCTTCAGTAGTAAGCGGTTTGGCGCTGACGGGAGCCCCTGCTGTGCCAAAAAGGAGTTTCTCGCCCATGACCATCTCTTTACAACAATGGATGCGTTTGCATTCTAGCCCACCACCAATCCTCAGTCAATGCTCAAGCGTTGACACCAGATAAAGGGGCATTGTATGCTGCATGAATGAATAGCCGCGATAACAACACCTCAGCGCCAGAGGCGCGAAGACCACCACCCTTGGGGGAAACTCAGCTAGAGGTTGCAGTGTCTCCTCCACCCAAGATCAGCACCTTCACCTCGCTACGCGACCGCAACTATCTCCGTTACTGGCTGTCACTGCTGGTCGGCTTTACCGGGCTTCAGATGAACATCGTGGCTCGCGGCTGGCTGGTGTGGGAGATGACCGAATCGGCACTTGATATCGGGATAGTGAGCTTTGCCTTCGGGGTGCCGATATTGCTGTTTTCCCTCTTTGGCGGCGCTATCGCCGACCGCGTGCCAAAGCGAAATCTGCTCATCATCACCCAGCTCTGCAATGCCTCTGTCACCCTGGTTATCGCAATCCTGGTAACCACAGATGCGATCCAGTTCTGGCATCTGGTGGCGGCAGGAGCGGCCACCGGCTTCTTCTTTGTTTTCGATGGCCCGGCGCGCCAGGCCATCATCACCGAGCTGGTGCCGACAAGGCAGCTGCTAAATGCCATCTCGCTCAACTCTTCGGCGATGAACCTGACGCGGGTGCTCGCCCCAACAATAGCCGGCGCCCTCCTGGTAATCATTGGCGAAGCAGGCGTTTTCTATATCGTGGTCGGGTGCTATATAGCAGCGGCGGGCGCGCTATCGATGATCTCCCCCCCCCAGAGGGTTGAGGAACCGGGCTTCGCCCCGCTGAGGGCGAGTGCCAGTGGTCAAAGCCGCTGGGGCACGCTCGCGCGAGAGATCCGCGCCGACCTGACAGAGGGGCTTAGCTACCTCCGCCACAGCCCCCTCATCCTATCCCTGCTTGCCATGACCTTCATCCCCATGGTCTTTGGCCTTCCCTACATGTTTCTGCTGCCCGTTTTCGCCGACGATGTCCTCGGTGTCGGCGAATTTGGCTTTGGCACCCTTATAGCTGCGGGCGGTGTGGGAGCCCTAATCGCTTCCCTCAGCATCGCCTCGCTGGGAGATTACCGAAGAAAGGGGATACTGCTCTTCGTTTTAGCATTAGCTTTTGGCATAACCCTGGTCGGCTTCGGCCTATCTCACTCCTATGCCCTCTCCCTGGTAATCCTGCTTGCGGTGGGCGCTGGCGGCACGGGCTATATGACGCTAAACAACACCCTGATTATGACAAATGTGCCCATCAGGATGATGGGCAGGGTGATGAGCATCTATATGCTTACCTTCGCCCTGATGCCCATGGGCGCCCTGCCTATAGGGGCACTTGGTGATGTAATAGGGGTGGGAACGGCTGTGGCCGGAGGCGGCGCCATCCTTATCATCTCCGTCCTGGCAATGGCAATTCTGCTCCCCAGCCTGAGACGCCTAGAATAGATAAAAAACACACTTGAACAAGGAGGCTCTGTGTTACAAAAGGTTTCCCTCCCAGTGAAGGACATCGAAAAATACCGCATGCTTCTGGGAAGCGAGCTGATAGATGAAATTGTAGCGCTAGGCGAGGATCTGAAGGGGATAAGATTATGTCACATCAATTCCACCCCCTTCGGCGGCGGGGTTGCCGAACTGCTGTCATCCTTGATCCCCCTGACGCGAGGGGTAGGGGTTAGCGCCGACTGGCAAGTTATTCGCGGTGACCGCCGTTTTTTCACCATCACCAAGTCATTGCACAACGCCCTTCAGGGCAGTGAGTATCCCCTGCTCATGAAGGAAGCAACCCAGAAAGCCTACAAAATCAATAATCTGGAAAACGCAAGGGAACTTGACCCCGATTATGATGTCTTTGTGGTCAACGATCCGCAGCCGGCGGCTCTGCGTCATTTCTGTGATGTTGACCATGCGAAGTGGGTCTGGCGTTGTCATGTCGATAGCTCAGAGCCAGATGAAGCAACATGGCAATTCCTGCGCCCCTATATTGAGGACTACGATGCCGCGGTTTTCACCGTGAACAAATTCGTCCCTTCAGACCTCAAGGTTCCCAAAATCGCTATCATGGCTCCGGCCATCGATCCTTTCAGTTCCAAGAACATGGCCCTTCCCTCCTCGCTGTGGCGGGATATGCTGGATAACCTGGACATCGATAAGAGCCGACCCCTCATCAGCCAGATCTCCCGCTTCGACCCCTGGAAGGACCCCTTCGGAGTAATGGCAGTCTACCGCCTGGCGAAGGAAAAAGTCCCCGGGCTGCAACTTGCCCTCATCACCTCCTTTGCCGGCGATGACCCCGAAGCCTGGGATATTTATGCCGAGGTAAATGAGGAAGCGGATAAAGACCCAGACATACACATCTTTTCCAACCTCACCGGGGTAGGCAATATGGAGGTCAACGCCTTTCAGTCAGCGAGCGGGGTAGTGATCCAAAAATCGATCAAGGAGGGGTTTGGCTTGGTGGTTGCCGAGGCACTGTGGAAAGGGACCCCGGTGGTGGCAGGAAATACGGGAGGTATTCCCTTGCAGATGACAGGTGAACTGGAGCAATATTTAAGCACCACCATCGAGGAATGTGCGGAAAAGGTGGTCTACCTGCTGGAGCACCCCGACGTCGCCCACGAGCTGGGGCAAATGGGAAAAGAACATATCAGAGAGAATTTCCTCATGTCTAGATTGCTCAAAGACGAGCTGACTTTAATAAAGGAGTTGATAGGGTAATAGGCCCTATCTTGGGTCAATCCTCCTCCTCCTCATCCTCCTCAGGCGCGGTCAATTCCCCTTCCCCAACGTAGGGAAGCAGGGCTTCTGGCCTCTCCTTCCTCCCCCGCCTTGAAGTGGGCAAGCCGTCGATGGCCTGCCTCAGCTTGGGAAGCTCCTCTCCGACACCACGCTCCAAGTTCACCACTACCCCGGCAATCCCGGCCTCCCAAAGCTCTTCAAGGTCTTCGCCGCTCATAGCCATAGGTGCTAAGGTCAGCGCCGGCTTTCGCACCAGATTGATAACATGCTGGCAAACCATCAGCCGCTGCACAGACAGGGAAAACTCTCCCCCAGCGCCAATGAGCACCGCATCTATAGGCAATTGTGCAATAGCCCTGGCCAAGCCATCGGCCACGGAGGGTTCTACCTTCACAATCTTGGCCATCTCCGGTTCACGAAGCAACTTCAACGGTGCTCTCGCTGCGTCGAAGACCAAAAAATCGCACCCCATCTCTTTGAGCAGGGGTAAATCCTCGGCGCTTACTTGCTCGAGCGATACTCCCCAGGGGACACCAGCCAAGGAGCCTACAATCCGGGCCAAGCTCTCACCTTTGAACTTTGCCCCAGATATCAGCACGGCATCGGCACCCTCCACAGCGGCTGCCCTGACATCGCCTTCCGTCAAGGCAGCGATAAGCACCATCGGAGGCTCCTTAGATGTAGCTGCTACCCTAAAACCCAGGGGCTGACTAACACCACGCGATATGCGCTGCAACTTGGATAAAAGCTTGCTCACGCCTCTCCTAACCCATGGAGCCAGCGGTCGGAGTCGAACCGACGACCGACGGTTTACGAAACCGTTGCTCTACCTCTGAGCTACGCTGGCGGATTTTTACCAAAACGCTAGCGACCTCGGATCTCAACGCTGTAACCAGCGGCCTCTAGGTCCTCCACAATTCTACGGGCTTCGTCCACCCCTTCATCAAGATGAACGACTACGTCCTTTTCGTCCCTGCCAGGGAAGCGAACGTACGACATGGTTACTATATCTGCTTTATGCCCGTGGATGACATCGCAGATCTGTGTCAGGGCCTCGGCCGTAGGACAATTGCGAATGGTGAGGCGTGTGCCCGCCTCCCCTACGCCCAACATCACGTTGAAGATCTTGAGGAAGAAATCGTTGGTGGTAACTATCCCCACCACCCTGTCATCCTCTACCACGGGAAGGCTGCCGACCCTCTTCTCCTGGGCCAAAGCGACGGCGCTTTCCACACTTGTATCAGGGGTGACTGTGATTACATCCCTCTCCATAATCTCGGCGACCGTCATCTTAGACAGAAGATAGGTTAGTTCCCAAACGCTCAGGGAGGTGGCTGAAGAAGGAGCCGCCCTAAGCAGCCTGTCTTTGGTCACTATCCCAACGAGTTTACCCTTGTCAACCACCGGCAATCGTTCGAAGCGATGGGTGCGCATAATCTCACTAGCGTGGTTTACCGGTGTGTTGCTCGGTACAGTTACCACATTGTACGTCATAATGTCACGGATATGCATGATTACCCTCCTCATTCATAAATTATTGTATGTAATGCACTAGTATACCCCACATGCTTTGTCAAGTCTAGGGAGTGTACTCGTGGCGAGCATTGTGACCATGCGAGTTGTAGTAGTCAAACCATTTGAGTCTTTGCCTGGCTGGTTTAGACAGCTCTACCCCAAGA
>JADFVG010000142.1 GCA_015222405.1 Chloroflexota bacterium | reverse complement strand
TGAACACGAAGGCCAGCGAACTTGACTAGGAGGTAGTAAGCGAGAAAACGTTGGAAGAGGCTTATCATATAATGTTGCCAGAATTGAAGCATAGCGAGCCTTATGGCAGGAAATTTTACAAGAGGTATGAGATGAAGAAGTGGTTATCAGTAGCAGCACTTGTGCTTTTGTGTTTGGCGCCGGTTATCAGCGCCGCTTGTGGCGGAGAAGAGGAAGAGGGAGAAGAAGGAGTAACGGAGCTTAAGTGGGGTGTCGGGTTACCGATGGTCGGCTATTATGGAGCCATCGTCGGCGTCCCGGCGAAATATGCATGGAGCTTAGCGGTTGATGATATCGGCGAGTTTACCGTGGGCGGAGAGCAATACCGCTGGAAGCTCATCTTTGAAGATAATCTTGCTACTGTCGCCGGTGGGGTATCTTCAACCAACAAGTTCATCTATGAACACCATGTGGACTTCATGCACCAGGCTACTGCCAGTCCAGGGCTAGCTGCCGAGCCTATATGCAAAGAAAAAGGGATAATACTCGACACCTCCGCTGCTGATCCAGAGAACTTCACGCTGGATACGCCTCAGTTCTTCCAGATCGCTGCCAACTGGGCGATCAACATCCCACCCTTTTTTGACTGGTTGAGCAAAGAGCACCCTGAGGTGAAGCGTGTTGCCTATTGTGCCCCCGATGATAACACCGGCGACGCAATCGCTGATGCAGTTGATGCGTCTGCCCTCTACTATGGTCTTGAAATTGTAGCCCCGGAGTCTTACCCTGTCGAGACGGTGGAATTCTATCCGATAGCAACCAAGATCATGACCAAGGACCCAGACCTCGCCCTGGTTGATCCTAGCGTGGCTGAAATCATGTGGGACATGGGCTATGAAGGGCTGAGTGCCACCCCTTATTGGATACCATCCGTGGGCGAGCAGGTAGGCTGGGATAGGTGCCAGGGCTATCTAATAATGATGCCAATCCCCATCGGGGGCCTGTGGCCTGAAGCTGAGGCCCTCGTTGTGGAGTATGAGGATCGCTATGGTGTCGAACTCACCGCCGCCCCATCGGCATTCTGGGGGATGAATATTATTTATGTGCTCACGGATGCCCTGAGGCAGGCTGGCACCGTGGACGATATGGACAAAATCATAGAGACTATGGAGACTAAGGCTTTTGACAGCCTGGTTGGGCCCATCAGTTTTGGCGGTGAGGCGCTTAATGGCGTTGGGCATCTGGCAATCTGGCCATCTCCGATCTACGAGGTCGTGGGAGAGGATGAGTACCGGGTAATAACCGTGTACACCCCGGAGGAGACAGAGGCGATTATGAATAAAGTGTACCGGGCTGATTGACCCCCATGGAGCACGGTGACAGTGCATTTTTGCCTATTCATCTCCAGACTGGTAATCAAAGACAGTTCCCTTAAGAAGGTTGCTACCACGGTGGAGACAGGAAGATTGCCCGATCTGGTTCAGCATAAGCAAAGGAGGTAATGGGGTGAAGATCATCGAGGTTGAGGCCTATTTATGTCATTATCAGCTTCCGGAGACATTTTATCCGACTTGGATTCCGGGGTTTCCCCAGACCCGGAACTCATGTCTAATCTTGATTCTCAGGACCGATGAGGGAATCGAGGGATACTCTGCTGGAGTCGCATTCCTAGATGAAGCCAGGGGGCTGGTGTCGCTGCTTCGTCCCCTTCTGCTCAACCGTGACCCGTTTCAGATCGAGGATGCACTGCAACTGCTGCGAAGCGCATCCTTTCTTGGCTACAAGGGCTGGTTTGTAGAGATAGCGCTTTGGGACATCCTTGGTAAGGTGACCGGACAGCCGATTTATCGGCTGCTAGGCGGGGGTGTGGAGAGGATTCTGGCTTATGCCAGCACTGGCGAGCTACACCCACCCGAGCAGCGAGCTGAGGAAGTATTAGAACTCAAGGCGATGGGGTTCCGCGCGGTCAAGCTCCGGGTTAAGGCGATGGATGTGCGGGAGGATATTGCTCTGGTGGAGAAGGTGCGACAGGCTGTGGGGGACGAGATGGAAATAATGGTGGATGCCAATCAGGGCTGGCCAATTCACGGTTTTGGCCCTTATCCTCGCTGGAGCCTGAAACGGGCGATGGAGGAGGCGCGAGCATTCGAAGAGCTTAAAGTGCGCTGGCTGGAAGAACCGCTTTACAAGAATGATTATCAGGGGTATGCTCAGCTTCGAGCTGCCACCAGTGTGCCGATTGCCGGTGGCGAGTTCAATGTGGATTTGCATGAATTCCGTGATTTGATTGTGGGTGGTTGCCTGGATGTAGTTCAGCCAGATGTCACCCTCAGCACTGGGATTCTCAATGGCAAGAAGGTGGCTGGCATGGCAGAGGCCTATAATCTGGAGTTCAGTCCCCATACCTGGACCAATGGGCTCGGCCTGGCGGCCAATCTTCAACTGATGGCATCGGTCCCCAACTGCCCTTATTGCGAGTTGCCCTACGAGCCGCCGGGGTGGGTGCCGCAGGCAAGGGACTTCATGCTTACCGAGCCCTTTCATATCGACGACCAAGGATACATCAGGGTGCCGGATAAACCGGGCCTGGGAATTGAAATTGACCTGGAGAAGATTAAGTCCTGCGGAGAGAAAGTGTAAGGAATACTTGGCTTGGTCAGCCCTATTTGGGCAACCTTATGGGTGTCAGGCTGGTAACTAAGCTTTATTACCAACAGAAAGGGGTGAGTTATGGCCTATACCAAAGAGTTGAGTTTTAGCTATCGAAACCCTACGAGAATCGTTTTTGGGGAGGGTTCTGCTTTAAATGTGGTCTGGGAAATGGAAGCTCTGGGAGTAACCAGAGCGCTGATCGTTACCGATGAGGGGCTGATGAAAACCGATCTGCCGGAGCGGATAAGGGAAGCCCTGGGGGATAAATGTGTCGGGATTTTTGGCGAAGTTCAGCCCGATAGCGGGGTGCACATAGTTCAAAGGGGGGTGGAGGTGGCTCAGGAACTCGGTGCCGATATACTGGTGAGCCTCGGTGGCGGAAGCTCCATAGATACCGCTAAGGCGATGACCATCGTGCTCAAGGGGGGTGGCAAGCTCGCTGACTATCTCACCAAACCGATAGAGGGGCCCTTGATGCCCCATATCGCCATCCCCACCACTGCGGGAACGGGGAGCGAGGTTACTTGGATCGCTGTGGTGAAGGATCATGAACAAGGGGTGAAGCACGTTTTTCTGAGCGATCAAATTTTTCCCAAACTGGCGATACTGGATCCTCAGATGACAGTGGGACTGCCCCCACTAGTTACCGCCTCGACCGGTATGGACGCCATGTGCCATGCCGTGGAGGGCATCGCCTCTGTAATTGGGGAGCCCATAGCCGATGCCCTAAATTTACACGCCATCCGATTAATTATGGAGTACCTACCTAGGTGTGTAGAACAGGGGGACGATCTCCTTGCTAGGGGTCAGCAGATGATCGCCGCCACCATGGCTGGGGTGGGCTTTGGGAATTCCCTGCTGGGGATAGTTCATGCCATGGCCCATGTCGTGGGGGGCAGGCATGGCATCCCTCACGGGATTGCCAATGGCATCCTGCTTCCCTATGGAATGAGGTATAACCTAGATACCTGCCCCGATCGCTACGCTCTGGTAGCGGAAGCTATGGCGGTTAGGGAGAAGGGGATGAGTGAAAAGGAGGCTGCTACCTCAGCTGTTGATGCCATATGGGAGTTCACCAAAAGGATGGGGCACCCCCAGCGGCTGCGCGATGTCGGGGTTCCCAAAGAGGACCTGGAGGCTTGTGCTGCTGGTACGCTGACTGAACCGAATATGTTTACCAATCCCAGGCCCGGCGAGCTCAACGAGGTCTTGAAGGTGCTCCAGGAGGCATGGTAGGTTGATAAAAATTCCCCTGCTTCCTCAGGCACGGTTGAACGGTTGTCCATCACGTTCAGCTAGGGAAGAAAATGGAGAGATAGGCCAAGGCTTCAGCGTCGGTGGCGATCCCTGTGGTCGTCAGCGAAAACGGCACAGCACAAGGTCTGAGATTAGTGGCACGCAGAGAAGCTAGGATGATGCCAAAGGTCCTTAACATCGCAGTAGAGCTGGAAAGAGCAAAGGCCATAACAAGCGCCGAGAATGCAGCAGAAGTGCACTTTGAAAGCTTCGCTAAGGCTAAAAGCGCCTGTTAATGGGGTTAAATGGCTAGTAAAGGGCTATTTTGGTTTGAATGCTGATGGAGCTTGCTAAAAGCAGCTCAGCTTGCTTGATTCCTCGACACAAGGCGGGGAGTGCCTGAACCGGGTTATTGACCGCATCCGTGCAAAATATGGCTTTACCGCCATCCAGAGAGGACGTACTCTAGTCCTCAACAATTTCTTCCCCAGGGAAAAGGGTGAATACATTCTGCCCACGCCTGCTCTTTCCCGCTAATTGGGCTGCCCCAAGTTTCCTTGACACAGGAAAAGGGCCGATGCTATAGTTTAGCTGCTTTGCCGGGAGGCAAGTTGGAGGTTTCTAGATAGTGGAACTAGTTCAAAAGATGCTTGCCGGGAGCACTCAGTCCCTGGCCCGTCTCATCACCATGGTGGAGAGGGAAGCTCCCGAGGTACCGCAGATAATGAGCCTGATTTATCCCCATCTTGGCCATGCCTATCTTGTTGGCATTACCGGTCCCCCGGGAGGGGGTAAGAGCACCCTGGTGGACCGATTGACCGCAGTGATGCGGAGCGGGGATTTTTCAGTGGGCATCCTGGCCGCTGATCCCACAAGCCCCTTTTCCGGTGGTGCCTTGCTTGGTGACCGAATCAGGATGCAGCAGCACTACCTGGATAAAGGGGTGTTTATCCGCAGCATGGCCACCAGGGGCAGTCGTGGCGGCCTTCCCCGAGCAGCTCGAGGGGTAATCAAGCTCCTCGACGCCTTTGGCAAGGATTTTGTACTGGTGGAAACGGTAGGCGTGGGGCAGACGGAACTGGACATTATGGAGGCTACCGACACCACGGTGGTGGTTCTTATACCTGAGACCGGGGATGCCATCCAGATGCTGAAGGCCGGACTGATGGAAATTGCCGACATATTTGTGGTCAATAAGGCTGACCGGGAGGGGGTTGATTATCTGGTCACTGCGCTGGAGCAAATGCTGCACATGAGCCCCAGGGACTCGGGGTGGCAGCCCCCCATCGTCACCACTCAGGCGCTCCACAACATCGGCATCGAAGAGCTTTACCACCAGATTGAAAGGCATCGCAAGGTGCTTCAAGAAACGGGGCAGCTCTCCCTCAAGCGTCGGGGGCAACGGAGGGGGGAGTTTGTTCACAGCATCGAACAGGGGATCAGGACACGACTGCTGCAACTGGTGGAGAAGGATGGCCAGCTTATGGCAGCCTTAGAAAAGGTGGAGAAGGGGGAACTGGACCCCTATTCCGCATCCCTGGAAATCCTCACTAACAAGACCCTGCTTCAGACCTGGCTTGCTGAGCTGGAAAAGGAGTCTTAACCACTGTGATAGCAGGGGGCAGCCTTAACTAGCTTGGGCAGAGGACGAAGGAGCGCTTTATGAATGAAGAGTCGGTAAAAGTGCTCCTGGTCAATACCAACCAGATGAAACCCCCGGTGGTACCCGTGGCTTTGGACTACCTGGCCTATGCCCTCAAGAGGGGTCACTTTGGGGTCGAACTCCTTGACCTCTGCTTTGCCGCTGACGTCGCATCAGCTATCGATCACTTCTTGGCTCAAAACAGCGTTTCAGCCATTGCCGTCACCCTGCGCAACACCGATGATTGCCACTTTGGCGGTCAGGAGTTCTTCATCCCTAGGTTCAAAGAGATAATTGATCGCCTTAAGGCAAAGACGTCCGCTCCCCTGGTCCTTGGTGGGGCGGGATTCTCTGTCATGCCTGAGGCCATCCTTGAGTATTGCGGGCTTGACCTTGGCATCTGGGGGGAGGGGGAATATTCGCTCCCTTTGCTGCTGAGGAGGATCGTCGCTGGAGAAGACTACCACCAGGTTCCTGGCCTCGTCTATCGGGTGGGGAAAAGTTTTAGCCGCAATCGCCCGAGATACCTCAAGCTGGAAGATATGCCCTCGCCGGAGCGCAGCACCGTGGACAATCGCCGCTACTATGAAGAGGGGGGTACGGGCGCTATCGAGACCAAGCGGGGCTGCGCCCAGAGTTGTATCTACTGCGCTGACCCACTGGGCAAGGGGAGGAGGGTTCGCTGTCGGTCCCCTCAAAGCGTCGCTGATGAGATCGCCGCTCTTTTGGAGATGGGGGTCGAGCATTTCCACCTCTGCGATAGCGAGTTCAATCTTCCTCCGGCCCATGCCCGGGATATCTGCGTTGAAATAATAAAAAGGGGGCTGGGCAATAAGGTGAGATGGTATGCCTACTGTAGCCCTGGCCCCTTCGATGAAGAACTCGCCGTTCTATTCCAAAAAGCGGGCTGTGCCGGCGTAGACTTTGGCGCCGATAGCGGCACTGACTTTATGCTCCGCACCCTGGGCCGCAATTTCACCGTGGAGGACCTGGCTCGCACCGCCCAGATTTGCCACCGTCACGGCCTGGTCTTCATGTACGACTTGCTTCTGGGTGGACCTGGGGAGACGAGGGAGTCGTTGCGGGCGACTATTGGCACCATGAAAAGGCTCTCCCCATCTCGGATGGGGGCCAGCATTGGGGTGCGGGTTTTCCCGGGAACGAAGCTGGCATCCCTGGTGAGAAAGCAAGGCTCTATAGCCAAGAACCCCAACCTCCAAGGTGTGGTAAATGAAAACGAAAATTTCTTTGCCCCCATCTTTTATCTCTCCTCAGCCCTGGGCGCCGATGCTGCTCAATACTTGGCCAGTCTCATCGCTGAGGATGAGCGTTTCTTTTCTGGCTTTGCCGATGCTGGCAATAGGGATTACAATTACAACCAGAATACGGTTCTGGTAGAGGCGATCAAGAAAGGCTATCGCGGCGCCTTCTGGGACATCCTGAGGCGACTAAGCGAGGGAAAGTAATTCGCTCCTCTTTGACAAGAAGCAGAAAAAGAGTTACAATTAAATAGGCTTTTCCGTTTCTTTCGGAAAGGGAATCGTAGATGATGTAGGTGGCAAGGCTGTGGAGCTTACTTTCAGGCAAAAGTCATTTCTTAATAGGCTTTTGGGCCTCTATCGAGAAACACGCCAACCCATCCACTATACGGAGGTGGCTCGGAGACTCGGGGTGGGCAAGTCAAGCGCCTATGATATGCTGCGCCTTTTAGAGCGAAAGGGGCTGGTATTGTCAGAGTACCTTTTGCCCAAGGGAGATTCCAGCCCTGGTCGTTCTCACATCCTTTTCTACCCTACTGCCGAGGCATCAGAGGTCTTCTCTCTCCCGACCGGGGAAGCTGATGAGGAGGAAGAATGGGAGCAGGTCAAAGTGCAGGTCTTGGACAGATTGCGACGTGGAAGGGCCTCCGATCAGGAGGATGTGCTGCGCCAGGTGATGAGCATGATCCCGGAAGAGCGGTCGCCGTTTGCCCTGTGCGCTGAGGTCATTACGGTGCTTTTGCTCAGCTTGGGAAAGGCGAAACACAGCCTTGGGCCGCGTAGCCCCTTGACTAGGTTACTCGAATTGCCTGCCACCAAGCTGGGGATGAGCCTGGTTGCTGGTCTGGCTGCTGGCATGGTGCAGATGGATGTAGCATCTCGACGAGCCCTCGATCGGCTTCATGACCATTTGAAAAGGTATGAGATGTCCCTTGAGGGTCTGAATATTGAGAAGCTAGAGGCCCTTCGCAGATATACACAGGATGTGATGAAGGCTCTTAGCAGGAGCTAATTTTGTGGGGAATTTTTCCGTTTCTTCCAATTATTCCCCTTCGTGGCTGGCGGGAAAAGCGAGGATGCCTAGACCATTTTGCAGAGGAAGGAGGTGAATTTCATGGCGAGATGGACTTCCGAGTTCAAAGGGTTGGCTGGGAAAGTGTGGGGGCTTCCTGGTCGGATGGTGAGGCTCCTGACCGGATAAGGAGTTAGGTTAGATAAGCAGAGCACCACAGAGCCTTATTCTTACAGATTCTGTGGTGCTCTCGTCTGACCGAGGCACTTCTTACAGCACCTATCGCTACGGTAGGAAAAGAAGGGAGAAAAGGAGATGACAGGAGTAAAGGAACAGGCAATTACCAAAGGCCTACGGCTACTAATCCCGATGCTTTTCTCGGAGAGGTGCGTAATTCACCGTCCTTTAAAGGGATAAAGGTGCGCCAGCCCTTCCATGAGAACCTACTTCGTCCCTGCATGATCATAGACCACCCCAATGTAATTCGAGAGGTATGTTCTCAATTTCAGCCTTACTCTACAGATTCAGGGGGCGGATTTATGGACACTAGCCTATGGGGTGCCCTAGATGAATATGCCTCAGCCGTGGCTCAGATTCTTGACCCTGCCTGGCAAAGAGACTTCGCTGACAGAGGTTTCGTGCCAAAGTCGACCGTTTGACAAGGCCCATAGCTTTGTGTAGAATTGTTTGGAGGCAGGATTGTCAAGCAAATACGATGTCATCATTGTTGGCGGCGGGCCTGCGGGCATTTTCGCCGCCTTAGAACTGTCTCAAGCCTCGGACCTGAGCGTTCTGCTCCTGGAGAAGGGCAAGGACATCGATGACCGCAACTGCCCCTTTATCGGGCAGGGGATTAGCTG
>JADFVG010000141.1 GCA_015222405.1 Chloroflexota bacterium | reverse complement strand
GATGATGATATCGGCAAGGTTAGCAAAGCTAGCATAGACACCCCCGGTGGTAGGGTTTGTGAGCACGCAAATGAAAGGAAGTCCAGCACCATGAAGGCGCTTGGCCACAGCCGCGGTCTTGGCCATCTGCATCAAGGAAAGCACCCCCTCCTGCACTCGAGCCCCGCCGCTGCCGACCACGGCAATCACGGGCAGCTTGCGCTCGAGGGCAAGCTCGAAGGCAAGGGCGACCTTCTCCCCGACAACACAGCCCATGCTGCCCCCCAAAAAGCCGAAGTCCAGCACCACGAGCACTGCGGGGTTGCCCTCAATATGGCAAAGCCCGGTGACCACCGCCTCGGGGAGACCGGTCCTTTTCTGGGCATCGAAGATGCGCTTCTTATAGGAAGCTTCCCCGGAGAAGGAAAGAGGGTCTAGAGAAGCCAGGGAACGGTTCGCCTCCTTAAAGCTGCCCTCATCGACCAAAAGCTCTATCCGAACTCCTGCTGGCAGAGCGTAATGAAAGCCGCAACTGGGGCACACGCGATAGCGTTGAAATAGCTCGGAAGAAAAAAGGTCGGCGCCACAATAGATACAACTCTCGATCTCGGCAAAAACCTCGCTCTCTATCTCTTCTTCCTTGGGCCGACCAATAAGCCGTTCAAAAAAGCTTCTCACCATTTTCCTTCACCCTCCCTTCCCTCCTCCTTCTGCACCTGTCGAGACTTCCCCGGCTCCCCAGCGGCGACAACACCCTGTTCTTCAAGCAGGTCCATAATCCGGGCTGCTCTCGGATAGCCAATGCCCAGTCGTCTCTGCAAGAAGGAGGTGGAAATACGACTGTGTTCCAAGGCAAGACGCCTCGCCTGCTCCAAAAGGGGATCCCCTGTAGAGACGGCGGCGGGAGCAGACGCCTTAGCCATATCTTCAGCCAGTTGCGGCACATAGGCTGGCTGTCCCCGCTGGCTGATCCAGAAGCTCACCACCCTCTCGATCTCAGGCTCGGAGATGAAACTCCCCTGGAGGCGCTTTGGCCTGGGGGCATCGGGGGGCAGAAAGAGCATGTCACCCTGGCCCAGAAGCTTCTCAGCGCCACCAGTATCAAGGATGGTACGTGAGTCCACCTGGGAGGCGACAGCAAAACTGATGCGAGCGGGGAAGTTGGCCTTTATCAGGCCGGTAACCACGTCCACTGAGGGGCGCTGGGTGGCAACGACGAGATGAATGCCTGTAGCCCGCGCCAACTGGGCCAGGCGGCAGAGTCTGCGTTCCACCTCATCGGGGGCAGTCGCCATCAGGTCGGCAAGCTCATCGATGACAAGCACCAGATAAGAGAGGGACTCCATCGCCCTGGGATTTTTGTTGTAGGATTCGATGTCGCGCGCCCCCACGGCAGCCAGTTTGTCGTAACGATGGTCCATCTCGCGTTCGAGCCACTTCAATGTGACCACTGCCTTCTCACGATCAACAACCACCGGCGATACCAGATGAGGTACGCTGCTGAAGTCCACCATCTCCACCCTTTTGGGATCGAGCAAGAGTAAGCGCACCTCCTCAGGGGTAGCGCGGAGCAAGAAGGTGGCGATCATCGATTTTAGGCACACGCTCTTGCCACTCCCCGTGGCCCCGGCGATAAGGAGGTGGGGCATCCTGGTGAGGTCAGCAACCACAGTCTCGCCCGAGACCCCCTTGCCCAAGGCCAGAGGGAGTTTAGACTTAGACCTGACTTTGTCAAAAGGAGCGCTCTCCATAACGCTACGCAGGCTGACCAGAGCCGCCGTTGTATTGGGCACCTCAATCCCTACAATGGACTTTCCCGGTACCGGGGACTCGATCTTGATGCTGGAGGCGGCAAGGGCTAAGGCGAGGTCGTTGGCTAAAGAGTTGATGCGCTCTACCTTAACCCTGGTCTTGGACACCTCCTCCAGCCTGACACTGATATTGCCATTTCTGTCCCTCTCCTTGATCTCCCGATACTTGCGATCCCATCCCGGCTCGACGCCGAACTGGGTAACAGTGGGGCCAACGTTTATCTGAACTACCTTGGCTTCAACGCCATAACTGGCCAGGGCTTCCTCAATAAGCCTCGCCCTCCGCTCGGTATCCACTTGCCCTATCTCAACCTCAGGGGCTCGTTCCAGGAGGGAGATGGAGGGCAACTGCCATTCCCCTCTCCTTTCCTCAGCTACAAGGGGGGGCAATTCTGCCGCCTCAGGTTCGTGGGGCTCAGGCACCACTTCAGCTTCAGGCATCACCCTTGGCGGAACCAATGCTGGGGGTTCGCGCTCCGGCAGGACAGCGCCTCCTACCGGCTCTTTGACCGGCCTGGGGGGACGCCTCAGCCGCCTCAGGCGGGAGATAGGAATTCGGTGAACGGGATAGCGGCGATATAGACCCCGGAGCCAAACCAGCGAGAACCAAAGATAACGATGAAGTGGATAGCGTTGATATAGATTTGCCAGGGCCAAGGCGGAGGTTGAAAAACGGCGCCAGCTGCTCCGCGGGGCGACCAAGAAGAGGCCAGCAAGACATATCACCGCCAGCCGCAGGCCACCAAGGACATCTGGGGCGCCAATGACCGCCTTGCCCAGATTTCCACCCCAGGTGTGCCTGGCAAGAATGCCCTCCCCCCCAGGTTCGAAGAAGGCGAGGAGCCCGAAAATGGCGAATAAAAAGGTAATGCTGCCCAGCCATCGGTTCCAGCTATTGAGAAAGCGCGGAGTCCACCACCGCCACACCATCCATATCAGGAGCAAAATCGCCAGCGCCAGCAGGACGAGGCCAAGCCCAAAAGTCTCGATCATGCTGTCGCGGGCACTTTCAAGCGCCGAGATCAACGGTGCGCTAAAATAGAATAGCAGCGCCAGAAAGAGAACCAAAAGGAAAAAGTACCTCATCGGGCGGGAGACGAAAATAAGTGAAAAGCGCCCCCGTAACGAGGGCTTCGTCCTCACCAGCTTGCGGCTACCCCCCTTTGCTACCCTGCGCGACCTTCGTCCACCCTTAGCCATGACCCACGACCTCTAGAACATAGATAGCTGCTTGGCTTCAGGCTCCGCTTCCTCGACCTCTTCTGCCTCAGCCAGCAGGGATGGTATCCTGAGCATATCTTCCTCAATAACGCGGCGCAAGCTCTGCTGGTGCAGGGCAGCGGCGGGATGATACATTGCATAGTAGAGCATCCCCTGCTTCTTTCGTGCTCTGCCCCGCACCTTGCCTATGGCATCGCCGGGGAAGAATTGAGCCAATGAGTAGCGCCCTAGGGTAACGATCATCTTGGGCTTAATGATCTCAATCTGGCGGTCGAGCCACTTTCGGCAAGCCCTCATCTCCGCAGGCAAGGGGTCGCGGTTTGAGGGGGGTCTACATTTCACTACATTTGCGATATAGACATCTTTCCTGCTCAATCCTATGGAATCCAGAAGTTCATCGAGGAAATGACCGGCGGGTCCGACAAAGGGACGCCCCTGCTGATCCTCATGCCAGCCAGGGGCCTCGCCAATAAACAGAATGGCCGCCTTCTCCGAACCTTCACCGGGCACCACCCGATTGCGATGCTGCGCCAGATCGCAATCTTGACAGCAAGCTATCTCCTCATTAAGCTGGCTCAGTAGTGACAACTTGTCTCTCCTAAACGCAAATTTCTAACCCCGGCCCAGCCATTTCCGCAACCAGGGCAAATCCCCAGCCACCATATAGATACCCATAGCAATTATTATGCCACCAAGCGTCTGGCGCAGCACTGAAGCAGCAATCCAGTCCGCCACCGTGCCCCCAAGAAAGCTGAATAGAATCGCCGCCGGGGCGATCCACAGCGCCACCCTGAGCCTGACATTCCCCTGACGATAATGGGTGATGGCGCCCACCAGTACCGTCGCCGCAATCACGGCCAAGGAGACCCCCTGCGCTGTGTGCTGCTCCACGTCCATCAACAGAACCATGCCCGGGATCATTATCGCACCACCACCAATGCCCAGCACCCCGGCGAGTATTCCCGCCACCAGACCGACTCCAATCCCGATAGCTATATCCAAAGCTTTCTCCAGCTATACCTGGACACCAATTACCATGAGAATGCCAAGGACCACTACCAGGGCGCTGAAAAGCCAGCGCAATTGCCTGGCGCGCATCCTCATCATCAGCTTGGCCCCCAGAACCACCCCCACCAAGCTGCCCGTAGCCAGCACCAAAACGAATACCCAGTCGATATTGCCCTGGATAGCATAGGCGATAAGGCCAGCAACACCGATAGGAAAGATCACGGCAAGGGAGGTACCATGGGCCTGATGCTGCTCCAAAAGTAACACCCCTGCCAGCAACGGCACCAGCAGCATCCCACCGCCGATGCCGGTGAGTCCGGCGATCATCCCCGCAACAGCTCCGATCACCACAGATATGATTATGTTTCTTCTCAAGCACTGACCTCACCCTGCTTTCGGAGGATGATAGCACACCAACCTAGCTAAGTCAATTGAGCTTGCTTCCTATTGCAATTCCTGCCCTTATGTAGTATTATTTAATTACCGCGGGGGAGCTCACGGGCTGAGAGTCCGACAAGACGGACAACCCCTGGAACCTGATCTCGGTAATGCGAGCGTAGGGAAGCGGAGCTTGAGGCCAAGAGCCCGACCCAAAACCTAGGCTCTTGGTCATTTGTTTTGAACGCACTGAAAAGCACGACCCGAAAGCGGGCGGAGATTTTACTCGAGCTGGTACATAGTTCGAAAGGAAGGGGGCTGAGGTGACACAGCTAGAATTGGCCAGAGACGGAATCGTATCCCCGGAAATGAAGCTTGTTGCCCAGGAGGAAGGACTGGACCCGGAGCTTATTCGGCAAGGGGTAGCCGAGGGAACCATTGTAATCCCGGCCAACACGAAGCACAAACTCGGCTCTTACTGTGGAATAGGCAAGGGGTTGACGACCAAGGTAAATGCCAATATCGGCACCTCCTCCGATTATAGCGCCCTGGATACCGAGCTGGAGAAGCTCAGGGTTGCTGTGG
>JADFVG010000140.1 GCA_015222405.1 Chloroflexota bacterium | reverse complement strand
TTTACCCCGTGGTATTTTTCAAAATAGGCGTTGATAAAGCTGGAGGCCTCCTCCCGGGAAAGCTCGGTAGCCTGCTCCAGCCCGTACTCGCTCATGCCATAGATGACGCCGAAATTGACCGTTTTTGCCACCCGCCTCATATCAGGCGTCACCTCAGAGGCAGGCACGCCAAAGACCTGGGAGGCCGTTGCGCTATGAATGTCCTCATCACGCTCAAAAGCGGCAATGAGGTGGGGATCCTGAGAGAGATGCGCCATAGCCCGTAAATCTATCTGGGAGTAGTCGGCGCTGAGGAGGAGCCAGTCGTCACCGGCAATAAACGCCTGCCGCACCTGCCTTCCCAGCTCTCCGCGGATGGGGATATTTTGCAGATTGGGGTCGCTGGAGGAGAGTCGCCCTGTAGTAGTGCCAGTCTGGTTGAAGCTGGTGTGCACCCTACCTGTCTTGTAGTTGATCAGGGCAGGGAGAGCATCAATGTAGGTTGACTTCAGCTTTGATAGCTGGCGATACTCCAGAAGCGGCTCGATGATGGGGTGAATGCCCTTGAGCCCCTCGAGGACTGAGGCATCGGTGGAATATCCACTCTTGGTCCTCCTCCCTCCGGGCAACCTGAGCTCCCCAAAAAGGACAGCGCCCAATTGCTGGGGGGAGTTTATGTTAAATCTATGGCCAACGAGATTGTAGATCTCAATCTCGAGCTCCACCATCCTCTGTCCCACGCTTTGGGACATAGCCCACAGGGAATCTATATCTAGCGCCACCCCATTCCGCTCCATGCTGAGCAGCACTGGAACCAGGGGCATCTCCACCTGGGCAAAGAGGTCCCAAAGCCCCTCCTTCCTTAGCTCCGGCTCCAGCAATTGGGCCAGCCTGCCGGTGATGTTGGCATCGTCGCAGGCATATCTGGCAGCCGAGGCGATATCGACATAAGCCATAGAGATTTGCTTTGCCCCCTTTCCGATGAGGTCGCTGATAGGGGTCATCTCTATGCCCAGCTTGCTGAAGGCCAGGGGTTTGAGCCCCAGCGCCTTTTCACCCAGCAGGTAGGCGGCGATCATGGTGTCGAAACCCAGATTCTTGAGCTCAATGCCATACTGAGCCAGAACCATCATGTCATACTTGCCGTTGTGGGCCGCCTTGGCAATACTCGCATCTTCGATAAGGGGCTTGAACCTTTCCACAACCTGAGGCAGGGGAAGCTGGGCGCCCACTTTATGCCCCACAGGCACATAGCAGGCCTTCCCCAGCTCGCAAGATAAAGATATGCCGACCAGTTCGGCATACATCGGATCCTTGCCCGTGGTCTCGATATCGATGACGAAAGATGATGCGGCAGAGAGCTCGCGAGCCAGTTGCCCTAGAGCTTCAGCGCTGTCAACGATGCGGTAATCCCTCTCCAGCTCCTCCCCTTCGACCATAGCAACCTTTCTCTCACCAACGCCGATATCACGGAGCTTTGGCAGAAGGGAGCTGAACTCCAGTTCCCGAAACAGCTCCACCACCCTCTCCCGATCAAAAGTGGAGATGGCGCAGGCATCAAGGTCGAGGGTGATGGGGACATCGACGACGATAGTGGCCAGCCTCTTGCTCTGCTCCGCCGCTTTTTCACCCTCCCTCAACACCCGTTGCACCTTGGCCGGCTCCACCTCATCGATGTGGGCATATATTTCCTCGATAGTGCCAAACTGCTGGAGCAGCTTCAGCGCCGTCTTTTCACCCACGCCTGAAACGCCGGGGATGTTATCCGAGGCATCCCCCTTCAGCCCCTTGAGGTCGGCGATCTGAGACGGGCTGATGCCATACCTCTCCATTACCCTTTCTTCATCGTAGATTACCGTATCGCTGAAGGGCTTCCCCGGCCGTGGTGTTAGCACCCGCACCCTGGGGGAAACAAGCTGCAAGGTATCCAGATCGCCGGTGACGATAATGGTATCGATCCCCTGAGCGCTGGCCTGACGGCAGAGGGTGCCCAGGATATCATCAGCCTCGTAGCCCTCCACCTCGAAGATGGAGGTACGAAATGCCTCTGCAAGCTGGCGCACGCGATGGAATTGCCCCTTTAGCTCCTCTGGAGCCGGCGGACGCTGCGCCTTATAGGGCTTGAACTCGCGATGGCGGAAGGTGGGCGCCGGGTAGTCAAAGGCAAGGGCATAATGACTGGGCTTGAGCTCAGCGAGAACCTTGAGCACCATACTGGCAAACCCGTAGACCGCCCCCGTCACCTCCCCGGTCTTGGTCACCGCCAGTGGTGGCAAGGCATGAAAGGCGCGATGCACTAGGGAATTGCCATCGAAAAGCAAGAGTCTTTTTTCGACCATCTCCGTCGCCTGTTAGAATATTGCGCTATTATTATATAGCAACCCGTTCCAAAAAACGAACCCCGCCCTTGATAGTTTGTCCCCTTGTGATATATTATTACCTAACATCGGAGGGAAGGCAGATGATCGGAAAAAACCTGCTCTCTATAGCTGATCTGGAATCAGGGGACATCCAGGGCCTGATCGATAGCGCCATCAAGTTGAAGCAGGGAGGCCCAAAAAACCTCCTCGAAGGGAAGATCCTGGCCCTCATCTTCGAGAAGCCGTCCTTGCGCACCAGGGTCAGCTTCGATGTTGCCATGAAGCAGCTAGGAGGGGATGCCATCTACCTCTCCCAGGCGGAGGTAGGCCTGGGGCAGCGGGAGCCCATCTCCGATGTGGCTCGGGTGCTCAGCCGCTATGTAGATGGCATCGTCGCCCGGACCTTCGCCCACAGTAGCGTGGAGCTCCTGGCCAAGTATGCCTCCATACCGGTGATAAACGGCCTCTCCGACGAGGAGCACCCATGCCAGGTTCTTTCGGACCTGCTGACCATCTATGAAAAGAAAGGCAGACTGGAGGGTTTGACCCTCACCTATATTGGAGATGCCAACAATGTGGCCAACAGCCTTCTCCTGGCAACCTCTATCATGGGCATAGATTTCAGAATCGCCTCCCCAAAAGGGTATGAGCCAAAGGGCAAAATCCTGGCCCAAGCTCGAAAAACTCACTTTACCCAGGACCCCAAAATAGCTGTGGAAAATGCCGATGTGGTCTATACCGATGTCTGGACCAGCATGGGGCAGGAGGCTGAGGCAGAAAAGCGAAAGGCAGCTTTTTCGAGCTATCAGGTAGATAGAGAGCTTTTAGCCCTGGCAAAGAAGGATGCCATCTTCATGCACCCCCTGCCGGCGCATCATGGCGAGGAGATCGCCGAGGGGCTTCTAGACCTGCCTCAGTCGGTGGTCTTCGACCAGGCGGAGAACAGGCTTCACATGCAGAAGGCGATCCTAGTGAAGCTTATGGGGGCATGATGACCAAACCCATCGTTGCCATCGTGGGCAGGCCCAACGTGGGCAAGTCCACCCTGTTCAATCGCCTGGTGGGAAAGCCGACGGCCATCATCGAGGATGAGCCCGGCACCACCAGGGACCGCCTCTATGGCGACATCGCATGGCAGGAAAGTGCCTTCACCATAGTGGATACCGGCGGGCTTTTGCTCACCCCGCCTAGCGATATTGCCCAAAGAGTGAAAACGCAGGTGGAGGTCGCCATCGAGGAAGCCGATGTCATCATCTTCCTCGTCGATGTGGTTGATGGGGTTACGCACATGGACAGGGACATTGCCGAATCGCTGCGCCGCTCTCAGAAGCCGGTGATGCTTGCTGTCAACAAGGCAGATAACGAGAAGCGCAGCCAGGAGGCCGTTCAGTTCTACGAGCTCGCCCTGGGCGACCCCCTGTCCATCAGCGCCTACCATGACATCGGCGTTGACCAGCTACTGGATACGGTAGTGGAAAATCTGCCCTACTTCCCTCCAGAAGAGGAGCTGGAGATGATGAAGGTGGCTATTGTGGGTCGCCCCAATGTGGGCAAATCCATGCTCCTCAATGCCATCCTGGGGCAGGAGAGAGCCATAGTGGCCGAAGCCCCGGGGACAACCAGGGATGCCATAGACACTATTTTTGAGTATAATGGTCAGCGCATGCTTCTCATCGATACCGCAGGCATTCGAAGGCGGGGGCGAATTGAGGGTGGCATCGAGCGCTACAGCGCAACGCGGGCGCTGCGCGCTATAAGCCGAGCCGATGTCGCCCTGCTCATCACCGAGGCCACCGAGGGTATCACCGCTCAGGATACCCACATTGCGGGCTATATTCAGCAAGCGTTCAAAGGGATGGTGTTGGTGGTGAATAAGTGGGACCTGGTTGAGGACACAGCGGATCGCCAAGAGTGGACGATGGCGATTCAGCGAAAACTCAGATTTATGCCCTATGTGCCCATCCTCTACGTTTCGGCCAAGCTTAGACAGGGAATCGAGGCCGTTATCGCTGCCGCGAGGCAGGTCTTCGAACAGAGACAGAAGCGCATTCCCACCGCTCAATTAAATAGCGCCATCCGTGAAGCCGTTGATGCCCATCCTCCGCCTTCAGCGGTGGGCAAAAGGCTCAAGATACTCTACGCCACCCAGGCGGAGATAAATCCCCCCACCTTTGTCCTGTTCGTCAACGATGTCAAGC
>JADFVG010000139.1 GCA_015222405.1 Chloroflexota bacterium | reverse complement strand
GGGCAAAAGGCTCAAGATACTCTACGCCACCCAGGCGGAGATAAATCCCCCCACCTTTGTCCTGTTCGTCAACGATGTCAAGCTGATGCACTTCTCCTACCAGCGCTACCTGGAGAACAGGCTGCGCCAGGGCTTTGGCTTTGGCGGCACACCCCTGCGCTTGATCTACAAAAGGAGAGGCGAAGAGTGACTGCCCTGGAGTATATCGGTGTCATCATTCTGTGCTACCTTATTGGCGCCATCCCTTTCGGCGTTATCATAGGCAAAGTATCGCGGGGCATCGATGTCAGGCAATATGGCAGTGGCAGCATGGGGGGGACCAATGTGCTGCGCATCGTTGGTGCCCAAGCAGGGGCCATTGTCTTCGCTACTGACATTGCCAAGGGAGCGGGAGCCGCTGCCCTCGCCGGCTTCCTCCTTACTTCTCCCGCTGCCGAATGGGGCCAGCTTGCTGGTGGGGCAGCCGCCGTTGTCGGACACTGCTGGCCGATCTATATCGGATTCAGAGGGGGACGGGGGATAAACACCGGCTTTGGCGCTATACTTGTGATGACCTGGCCCGTAGCCCTCTATAGCTTAGCCGCATTCATCATCGTGGTGGCCCTGTTCCGTTATGTTTCCCTGGGCTCTATAGCGGCGAGCCTTACCATAGTGATCGCCCTCATTCCCCTCGTCGCCTTGGATGAGGAGCCCTTTGCCTACCTGGTCTATGGACTAGTGGCTGTGCCCATCGTCATCTTTCGCCATCGGGGCAATATTCAAAGGCTCCTCGCCGGCACAGAGCGAAAGATGGGCGAGAGGGCAATCTGATGAAAATCGCCATCATCGGCACCACCGCCTGGGGAACAACACTGGGGGTAATGCTTGCCCGAAGGGGAACGGAGGTAGCCCTTTGGGCCAGAACCAAGGAGGAGGCTGAGAGGCTGGATCAGGCAAGGGAGAACACCGCCCGCCTGCCCGGGGTTGCCTTCCCTGAAAGGCTCAGGCCCACGGACTCCTTGGCAGAGGCAATGAGTGGCGCTTCTCTGGTTATCCTAGCTGTGCCCTCCCAAGAGATGCGCACCAATATCAGGGAGGTCAAGGAGCACACCCAAGAGTCGGTGCCCATCATGAGCGCTGCCAAAGGGCTGGAACTGGCTACAGCAAAGAGGATGAGCCAGGTGATTGCCGAAGTACTCAACCCGGGGCATAGGTCAAACATCTGTGTCCTTTCCGGACCAAACCTATCCCGAGAAATCGCTCAGGGATTGCCAGCGTCAACGGTGATTGCAGCAGAGAATGCGCCCCTGGCAGAAAAGGCCAAAGGGATAATGAGCTCGCCAACATTCCAGGTTTTCACCAGCGACGATGTGGTGGGGGTTGAACTGGGGGGAGCGCTGAAAAACATTATCGCCCTGGGCGCAGGTATGGCTGACGGGCTGGGCTATGGAAGTAATGCCAAGGCTGCCTATGTGGCGCGAGGTCTAACCGAGATCACCCGCCTCGGGGTTGCCGCTGGAGCAAACCCCATCACCTTTATTGGGCTTGCCTGCCTCGGCGACCTCCTGGCTACCTCATCCAGCCCCTTGAGCCGGAATCACACTCTAGGCGAGGGGTTAGCCCAGGGTCGCAGCCTAGAGGAGATAAAGGCTTCTATGGGTAGCGTTGTCGAGGGGGTTGCCACCACCGCTGCCGCCGTGAAGCTGGCCCGAGAGCTGGAGGTGGAGATGCCGATAACGGAGCAAATCTACCGTGTGCTGTTTGAAGGTGAGAGCCCGGCCCAGGCGATGGCCGAGCTGATGGGGCTAGACGGGGTCTAAGTCGCCATAATGATAGAGGATCGCGGTGGCAGCAACCAGGCCTGCAGTCTCAGCTCGCAACACCCGCTTCCCCAGGGTGATGGGCACTACTCCACAGCCGTGAGCAAATTCCACCTCAGCGGGAGAAAAGCCCCCCTCAGGACCAATGAACAGGTTCACTGAGGATATCCCCTTTGCCCCTTGACCTACTAGCGTAGCCCGCAACCCTAACGCCTTCTCCCCTTCCCAGGCAAGCAGAGAGAATCCCTGCGCCGACTGGCAGGCCCGCTCAAAGGGCTGCACCGGCTCAAGGAGCGGAAGCTTGCCCCGCCTCGATTGCTCCCCAGCCTCAGCAATGATTCTCCGCCAGCGGTTCAGCTTTCTATCGGAGGCATCCTTGACTCCCACCACGCAGCGCTCGCAGACCATGGGAACAAAGCTCGCTATGCCCAGCTCGGTGCCCTTCTGGAGGACAAACTCAAACTTCTCGCCCTTCAGCAGGGCCTGGTACAGGACGATATTGATGCGTGGTTCCGCCAGCGAAAGGCTCTTCTCCCTCACCACCCCCTCCACCCGCTCCCGCTCCACGCTCCTCAGTTCCACCTCATACTGCCAGCCGCTATTGTCGAGGACAAGGATGCGGTCGCCCTTGATCATGCGAAGCACATCTCTTAGCTGATGAACCTGCTTGCCTTTGATGACCACCCTGTCGTGGTCGATCCACTGCGGGGGGATAAAAAAGCGGTGCATTTTTAGAAAACCCCAGCCTGGGCCACTATCGCCCGCCACCTATCCTCAGCGAAGACCTCGATCATCTTTACCCCCACCTGCTCAAGCCTTTCCCCCACCCCATCGAGGCGGTCTTCAGCAAAGCCACTGGCAATGAGGATACCCCTCGGCTCAAGGGAGCAGGCTAAAGGATGAGAAAGCTCCTCGATGACATCGGCGGTGATATTGGCCGCCACCAGGTCGAACCTCCTCCCGGTGCCCAAGGGCACGGTGCCGTGATCGACAGTTACCGTGCCAGCGACCCCATTAGCCTGCACGTTGCCTCTGGCTATCGTCACCACCGCAGGATTGATGTCCAGGGCCAACACCGAAGACGCCCCCAGCTTTGCCGCCGCTATCGCAAGAATCCCCGAGCCTGTCCCCAGGTCGAGAACCACCATCCGCGGGCGAAGATATGCTTCCAGGGCGAGAAGGCATAACCTGGTCGTGGCGTGCAGGCCGGTGCCAAAGGCCATCCCTGGGTCGACCTCAATCACCACCTGCCCAACCTGAGCCTTATAGTCCTCCCAGGCAGGCTTTATAATGAGTCGCCGACCGACCTCTAAGGTCTTGAAATGCTTCCTCCAAGCGGTTTCCCATTCCTGTTCCTCAATCTCGCACTGGAGCAGCTCGATGGGAGTCTTGGGCTCCAAGCGGGCGAGGGCTTCTTCCAGCGCCGCTCTCTTCTTGGGGAGGGAAGTATCAATGGGGAGAAATATCCTGACCATTACCCGTCTTTGCTCTCCGGGGATAGGCTCTTCATGCTGGCCCCAGAGGACATCTTCCTCGATGGCAACGCCGCCATAAGCAAAACGTCCTAATACTTCAGCCACTACTTCAGCGTCGCTGCTGTCCACGGGGGCGGATAATTCTAGCCACCTCAAGGTTGAATGTCCCGAGCTAAGTCATGCCATCAAAGACGTCCTTAATCCTGCGGAAAAAACCCTTCTCTTCCTTAGGCAGGGACGCTTCGCCCAGGGTTTCTGCCAGCTCTTCAAATAGCTTTCGCTGACGCTCATCTAGAGACTGAGGGGTGATCACGTGAACCATCACCAGTTGATCGCCACGGCCGCCGCCTTTAAGGTGGGGCACCCCCTTTTCCTTGAGACGGAAAAACTTCCCCGTTTGGGTTCCCGGTGGAATCTTAAGGCTGACCGGGCTATCCACTGTGGGCACCTCGACCTCGTCACCCAGCACTGCCTGGGCAAAATTGATCGCAAGGTCATAGAGGATGGCATCCCCATGCCGTTTGAACAAAGGATGCTCCTTCACTGATAGGGCAAGATAAAGGTTCCCCGGCCCTCCACCCCGGATTCCGGCATTGCCCTCTGCGGAGAGGCGTATCTGGTGGCCATCATCGACCCCTGCCGGGACCCTAACCGCAATCTTGCGCCTCTTTTTCTCGTTTCCCGAGCCTCGGCACTGGGGACAAGGATCGGTGATGATCCTGCCCTCGCCCTGACAACGCCGGCAGGTAGTTACATTGACAAAGCGCCCGAAGATACTTTGCTGTACGCGGCGCACCTGCCCCGATCCATTGCACTCAGGACACCTTAAGGGCTGGCTCCCCGGGGCACTGCACACCCCGTGGCAAAGGGAGCAGTTCTCAATGCGCTCGATCTCGATCTCCTTCTCACAGCCGAAAACTGCCTCTTCGAAAGAGAGGGGAAGGCTGTAGCGGAGGTCAGTGCCCTGCTGCGGGCCGCGCCTGGTGGCAGTGGTGGCGCCGCCAAAAAAGGAGTCGAAAATATCGCCGAAGCCGCGAAAGATGTCGAAGTCCTCAAAGCCACGACTAAAGCCTTGCCCCATATGCCCGAAGCGATCGTAGTTTGCCCGTCTCTCAGTGTCGGAGAGCACCTCATAGGCCTCGTTGATCTCCTTGAACCTCGCCTCAGCGCCATCCTCACTGTTGCGGTCGGGATGGTACTTGAAGGCAAGCCTTCTGAAGGCCCGCTTGATCTCCGCCTCAGAGGCCGACCGATCCAGGCCTAAGATGTCATAGTAGTCTCTTTTGGCAGCCATGCTTCAAATTCCAGACGCAACTTAACATTTTATTATAATCGAGCTTTTCCCGCATGGCAAGTTTTTATATCTACGCAAGGTAAGTGCAAAAGTCCGAATCTATCACATTAACTTGTAGCTTCAAGGGGCCAGGGTAACAGATTTAACACATTCTCAGCGACAGGACTTGCGAGAGGTGGGATTTCATGTTATTATTGGTCTCTGCAAACTGGCAGGAGGTGGTGTCGTGCCAAAAGTGAACTTCGGTGGCAGAGAAGTAGATGCGACAGAGATAGAATTTCAAACTCGAAGAGAGGATTGGAACGAGTACCAACTAATGGATGGGAGCGTCATTAAGCTAAAGGCAGTCGTGAGTGACATTCTGAGGATAGAGGGCCACTATGACAATGATGGCAACCCTGTCTACCGTGTGAAATCGAGCAGTGTGTTATGGGTGAGGTCACCAGACGAACTTAAGAAAAAACCGTAGCGGGCGCCATTTTGGGGTGTAATTATGAGGACTAGCACTACCGAAAACGCAGTTTGGCACGCACTTCGGACGTTTGTCCAAATGCAGGTGGCATCTACCTCTACGCGGAAAGAAACGCTGGTTCTATTTTCGCGGGGCCGGCTGACAAGCAGGTTCTTGCAACCACAAGCCCATAGCACATGGCTAGCGGCGCCACCTATGAGCACTTACAACGTTCAGGATATAGCTTCTTCGGATCAGTCGACTGAGGGATGGGTGTGCCGGATCCGCGATGAGCTATACTCGATACCAGCGGTCGAGAGCATGTTCATGGCCATCTATGAAGGTGATGTGGACGTATGGGCAGTCATCCCAAAGCGCGACATTTCAGTTGTTCGGCAGATTGCAGAAGCCAAGGGCAGAATACTAAAGTTGTTTGCCTTTGCTGAACACCCTCCTTTTTTCATTGACTTTTACGTTGTTTACCGCGAAGGCCGAACTGAAGAAGACCTATTACCGAAGGGGGCTATTCGGGTACCTCCGCGGGTGTAATCAGTATGCCTTCCAAAGATCAACACGTTAATTGGGCTACACATAATCAAGAGTTCTGGCGCAGCTTTGACCTAGATACAAGCCCATTCATTGATTGGGTTGTCACTGGGATCTTCTATGAGGCAGTACACTGGATCGAGGCATTCTTGGCAACCAACGGGCATCATTCCGAGAGCCATAGACAGAGGTCATACGCTATGCATCGCCATCCACAGGATCTTGCACCCATACAGGTAGACTACGATACTCTTGAGCTTGACAGCAGAAGTGCCAGATACCGGTGTCGCATGCATACGAGCCAAGAAGTGAGGCAAGATCTGGTTCCTCTAATAACTAACGTGAGAAATCATATATCATTCCTGTTCTAGCTAGGACAGGAAATCCTGCCCCCTTTCACCAAAGCCCGGCCTCTAAACCTCGCGGAATTCGCCCTCCACCGTCCCTTCCTCCGGGGGCTTTTCTCCAGGTGGCTCTTCGCCTGGTGGTTGCTCGCCCGGTGGCGGCCCTGCCTGCTGATAGACGGCAGCGCCCACTCTTTGCAATGCCTCCGATAGCTCCTGCATGGTGCGCCGCACATCGTTTATATCGCCACTTTGAAGCGCAGAGCGCAGAGCGGCGATCTTGCCCTCCGTCTCCTGCCTGAGGTCAGAGGGCACCTTGTCTCCCTGATCGCGAAGGGTCTTGTCGGCAGTATAGGCCAGGGTATCGGCAGTGTTCCTGGCCTCCACCTCTTCCCGCTTGCGGAGGTCCTCCTCGGCATAGGACTCCGCATCCCGCTGCATCTTCTCCACCTCCTCCTTGGAAAGGCCGCTGGAGGCGGTGATTACGATCTTCTGCTCTTTACCCGTCCCCTTATCATGAGCCCTGACACTAACGATGCCATTGGCATCGATGTCGAAGGCGACCTCAATCTGAGGCATGCCGCGGGGGGCGGGGATGATGCCATCGAGCATAAACCGCCCCAGCGTCTTGTTATCGGCAGCCATGGCCCGTTCCCCCTGAAGGACATGTATATCGACGCTGGTCTGGCTATCGGCAGCAGTGCTGAATATCTGGCTCTTTGAGGTGGGGATAGTGGTATTTCTGGGTAGGAGCGAGGTCATCACCCCACCGAGGGTCTCGATGCCCAAAGTGAGGGGGGTTACATCGAGCAACAGCACATCCCTCACCTCCCCTTTAAGCACCCCGGCCTGAATCGCAGCCCCGATGCCCACGACCTCATCGGGGTTAACGCCCTTAGAGGGCTCTCGGCCAAAGAGCTGCTTCACCTTCTCCTGAACCAGAGGCATCCTGGTCTGCCCGCCAACCAGGACAACTTCATCTATCTGAGAGGCAGTAATATCGGCGTCCGACAGCGCTTGCTGGCAGGGACCCATGGTCTTCTCCACCAGGTCGCCCACCAGTTGCTCCAATTTAGCCCGAGTCAGGGTGATGTTGAGATGCTTCGGCCCGCTGGCATCGGCAGTGATAAAGGGGAGGTTGATCTCAGTCTGCAGCACGGTAGAAAGCTCACACTTAGCCTTCTCCGCTCCCTCCTTGAGCCTCTGCAGTGCCATGCGGTCCTGCCTCAGATCGATACCCTGATCCCTTTTGAACTCATCGCAAAGCCATTCGATGATTCTCTGGTCAAAGTCATCGCCGCCAAGATGGGTGTTGCCATTGGTGGACTTCACATGGAAGGTGCCCTCGCCCAACTCCAGGATGGAGATATCAAAGGTACCGCCACCGAGGTCGAAGACAGCGATGGTCTCCTCCTTCTTCTTCTCCAGACCATAGGCCAGGGAGGCGGCGGTAGGCTCATTCACGATGCGCAACACCTCAAGCCCCGCAATCTTGCCCGCATCCTTGGTCGCCTGGCGCTGGCTATCGTTGAAATAGGCAGGCACGGTGATCACCGCCTCGGTTACCTTTTCTCCAAGGTAGGCCTCAGCATCCATTTTCATCTTCTGCAAGATCATGGCCGAAATCTCTGCCGGGCTATACTCCCTGTCACCCATAGCCACCTTGGCATCGCCATTGGGAGCCTCCACTATCTTATAGGGCAATATCTTCCTGTCCTGCTCCACCTCAGGGTCAGTGAACTTCCGCCCCATGAGGCGCTTGATGCTGAAAATGGTATTATCGGGATTGGTTATTGCCTGCCGCTTCGCCACCTGACCGGTGAGCCGCTCCCCAGACTTGCTCACCGCCACCGTCGAGGGGACTACCCGCCCCCCCTCGGCGCTGGGGATCACCACCGGCTCCCCGGCCTCCATCACGGCGACACAGCTATTTGTCGTTCCTAGATCGATACCTATTACCTTTCCCATTTCGCCCTCCTTAGGGGATGATAATTATTGCTCCTTAGCTATTTCTCCCTCTTCCACCTTGCCCTTGCCCACTTTCACCATGGTAGGGCGAAGCACCCGGTCATGCAGCTTGTAGCCCTTCTGGAGCTCCTCGACAACCTTCCCCTCCTCCCCCTCAGCATAGAGCACCGCCTCATGAAGGTTAGGGTCGAAGGGCTGGCCCAGGGCCTCGATCTCGGTGAGACCATGCACCTCGAGAATCGCTTGCAGCTTGCGATAGATAAGTCCAATGCCATCCACCCAAGTAAGCCCTGCAAGCTTGGAGGTTATATTATCCAGGGCCCGCTCCAGGTCATCCAGCACCGGGAGCAAATCGAGGATGAGTGCGGCATTGGCAAACTTGACCGTCTCGTTTCGCTCCTGCTCTACGCGTCTCTTGTAGTTTATGAAATCTGCCTGGGCCCGTTGCCAATTGGCAAGATAGTCCTCTGCCTTAGCCTTTTCTTCACCAAGCGCCTTTTTAAGCGATTCTACATCCTCCAGTTCTCCCTCTGCCTCAAGGCTAAGGTCTTTCTCCTCATTGCTCACAACAGCACCCCCTAAGGGTATTAATTCTGGTTTCCGGGGCGACGATCCGCGCGGCACAGCTCAGCGACAAGCTCGCTCATCAGTAAACCCATATATCTTACCGCAGAGATCGCTCGTCCATAACGCATCCGGGTGGGGCCCAAAACTCCCAGGACACCACTGACCTCACCCGGGATGCCGTACTGGGTGACCACAATGCTGCACTCCCGCATTGCATCCTCCCGATTCTCAGCCCCGATTATCACATGGACACCCTCGTCAACCACCTGAGGTAAGATGAACCTTGCCAGCCTCCCGCTCTCCAGCACCTCCATAAGGCTCAGCATCCTTTCGCTAGTGGCAAACTCAGGCTGGGCAAACACATGGCGCAACCCTTCGATCTGGGGCTCCTCATATCTTTGTTCATCCTTCGCTTCCATCATATGCACCAAGGCCCTTGTTACCGTCTTTTCCACTGGGGAAAGCTCCAGCCTCTGAGCCATGATCTGGGAGCAGGTCAAACCACCAAAGGCTGCACTTAATTTATTGGAGACAAGGGTGAGTTCCTCCTGAGATATAGCCTCATCGAAAGCTACTAGCTGCTGTTGGATCCTGGTCTCCCGGAGGAGGAGAATGAGCAAAGCGAGAAAATCTTGAACTGCCACCAGTTCCAAGCGCTTTAGCTGGGACTCAAACGCCTTAGCCGCGGTAACAATAGACAAGTTGCGAACCATGCGGGCAAGAAGTACGGCAGCCAGGCGGGTCCACTCTGCATGCTCCCTCTCTACCTGATGGAAGAGGTGTGAGATCATGAGCCGCTCATCCATCGGGAGCTCAGCCTCCGTGATCAGGAACTCAACATAGTATCGGTAGCCCTTGTCTGAGGGAATACCACCCGCCGATGGGTGACGGCGAACAATGTAGCCCTCCTCCTCAAGACGTGCTACCTCATTGCGGACGGTGGCAGGACTTATCTCCAGCCCATGCCCGCGGGCAATAGTCTTGGAAGATACAGGATCCCCCTGAGAAGTATATTCACCCACGATAATCCTGAGAATATTCTCCATCCTCTCAGAAAGCATCGGTCCCCCCTTAATTAGCACTCTCAAGTGGAGAGTGCTAATTACTCTAATTTACTACCCTTTTATCCCCTGTGTCAAGGGGTTGACCCTCTGGTTTCTCTTTGTTATACTGCCTCAATGGCTAGGCTGAGAGGAGAGATGTGAGCCTTCACGGGGTGATTACCGGCTGGGGAAAGTATCTACCGCAGAGAGTGCTCACTAACCAGGATTTGGAGAGGATAGTAAACACCTCCGACGAGTGGATCCTCACCCGTACCGGGATAAGGGAGCGGCGCATCGTGGGGGATGATGAATCAGTATCAACCATGGCGGTGGAAGCAGGGAGGCGAGCCCTTGAGGTTGCCCATCTTTCACCTGGCTCGCTCGACCTGATAATTGTCGCCACCCTCAGCCCGGACAAGCTAATCGTTGCCTCAGCTTCCCTGGTGCAAGATGCCATAGGCGCCAAGAAAGCAGCAGCTTTCGACGTGGTTGCCGGCTGCAGCGGTTTTATCTATGCTTTGGCCACCGCCTATCAGTTTATTGCCTCTGGAGCCTATCGCAATATTCTCGTTGTCGGCAGTGAAGCGGTAACGCGCTACATCAACTGGGAGGATCGCGGCACCTGCGTGATTTTCGGCGATGGCGCCGGAGCGGTGGTGGTGCAGGCTAATGAGCAGGCGACGGATATGCTCCATTTTCTGATGGGCAGCGATGGCTCAATGGCGAGGGCACTCTATGTGCCCAGCCCTTGCGATAAGCTAACGGAGATGCCTCAAGATGGACACCTCCACCTGCTCATGGAAGGGAGAGAGGTGTTTAAGTTCGCGGTCACCACTATGGCCGAAGCCTCGAGGCAGGTGGTAAAAGAGGTCGGACTCCAACTCTCTGATATTGACCTCTTTATCCCCCACCAGGCAAACGACCGCATCATCCAAGCGGCAGCCAAGTCCCTAGGCATCCCCAGGGAGAAGGTTTACATCAACGTCGATCGCTATGGCAACCTCTCTGCAGCATCCCCACCGGTAGCCTTATGCGAAGCTGTAGAGGAGGGGCGGATCAAGGAGGATGACCTTGTCCTTCTCGTTGCCTTTGGTGCCGGGTTCTCCTGGGCTGCCATGTTGCTTCGCTGGAGCCCTGGATTGGCATGAACGAAAGGACGGATGCCACAAAGCCTGACATCCACCATAGCGAATAGTTCGAAAAAGGAGGAGAGAGTGTGAAACCCCAAGCACAAGTTGTAACCATGATGGACGCTGTTTTCCCCAAGGCAACCTTGCTGCGCAATGTCCTTCTTGTCCTCAGTTCCACCACCCTGATTGCTCTCTGCGCCCGCATCTCCTTCCCCGTCCCCTGGTCCTCGGTTCCCATTACCGGCCAGACCTTCGCCGTGCTGCTCACCGGGGCGCTGTTAGGCAGCCGCCTTGGCGCATTAAGCGTGGTAGCTTACCTGGCTCAAGGAGCAATGGGACTGCCCGTATTTGCCTACGGTGGTGGCGCTGCCTACTTCGCAGGGCCCACCGGCGGATTCCTGATAGGCTTCGTGCCCATGGCCTTTGTCGTTGGCTATCTCTGTGAGCGAGGCTGGGATCGCCGCCCGTGGACAGCAGCCCCTGCCATGCTGGCGGGAAGCGCAGTGCTTTACATCTTCGGTCTCAGCTGGCTAGCTCGCTTTGTACCGGGCGACTCGCTGCTTGCTGCCGGGCTCACACCATTTATCGCCGGCGACCTGACCAAGATCGTCCTGGCAACCATCGCCCTACCCTCGGGATGGGCACTCATAAATCGCATGCGGGGTTGGTAATCGCGGCCAGGAAGCGTTGAATTTGAAATTCGAAAATAGCGAAGGCTAAGAAAGACGAGGAGACAGCGAATAGCCTTTCCATTAACCACAGCACATAGTTCGAAAAGGCGGGAAAGACTTAAGACCTAGCACAGCACTTAGTTTGTAAAATGGAGATTACCTGGCTTGGCCATTCGTGTTTCAGGATCAAGGGCAAGGAAGCAATTTTAATCACCGACCCCTATGATGGCAGTATTGGCTATTCCCTGGGCAAACCCAAGGCGAACATCGTTACCTCAAGCCATCCCCATCCCGGTCACGGCTTCGTCGCCGGCGTTGGCGGTGAGCCGAGGTTCGTCCACGGGCCGGGGGAATATGAGAGTGCCGGCGTCTTCATCCACGGCATCGGCACCTTCCACGACAATGAAAGGGGGGAGCAGCGGGGCAAGAATACCGTTTACCTCATCGAGATCGACGAAATCACAGTTTGCCATCTTGGCGATCTGGGGCACGCCCTCTCATCGGAACAGGTGGAGGAGATGAGCAGTGCCGAGGTGCTTCTGGTGCCTGTTGGCGGGCTGTCCACCATCGATGCCGCCACCGCCGCCGAGATGGTGCGCTTGCTTCAGCCCAGGATCGTCATCCCGATGCACTTCAAAACCGAAGTCGTGCCCTTCAAGCTGGAGCCGGTGGACAATTTCCTCAATGAGATGGGGCTCAAGGGAACTACTCCACAGCCCAAGCTGTCAATAACCAAGGCCAGCCTCCCTGAGGAGATGCAGGTGGTGGTGCTCGACTACCGAAGCTAGGTTTATTCCCACCCACCCACCCTAATAGGTTTTCCTGAGGGGGCAAAGCCCCCTCAGACTCCCCCGGGAGGTTGCCTGGAACAAGAAAACCGAAAAGCTTAGCACCGACCACAGCGTGTAGGTCGGGAAGGCGTAGCCCCCTAAAGCTCCCCTTTTCGCCCTCCTCGACAGCTTAACATCCCCCGCATAGCCATCAGGGCGAGATAGGTCGAAAAAAGGGCAAAAAAACGCCCCGAGGGTTTTGGCCCCCGGGGCGCTTTTATTCAAGTCTAGGCCGAACGGTTAAACCGGCCGCCTCGTCCTCACGATGAGCACGATGACCACAATCGCCACTACAGCACCAATGGCAATCACGATCCAGACCCATACGGGAGTAGCCGCAGATTCCGCTTCAGTACTGAAGCTCGCAGAAGCCACTCCGCTCTCTGTGGTAGCGCTTGTTCCCTGCACTGTCCACACGTAGCTGGTCTCGTACTCAAGCTCGCCAGC
>JADFVG010000017.1 GCA_015222405.1 Chloroflexota bacterium | reverse complement strand
TATTGCACTAACCTCCCTTCCTTCATCAAGGCTATCTTGTCCCCCATCTTGATCGCTTCATAAATATCGTGAGTCACAAATATGATGGTCTTTTTTATCTCCTGTTGTATCTTTAGGAACTCATTCTGCAACTCTGTCCTAGTTATTGGGTCGATGGCTCCAAAAGGTTCATCCATTAGTAATATCGGGGGGTCAGCTCCTAAGGCCCGGGCCAAACCCACCCGCTGGCGCTGACCACCGGAGAGCTCGCTAGGATACTTACCTATGAACTCCTTGGGGTTCATCCTAACCAGTTCTAAGAGTTGCTCTGCCCTCTTCTTCCGCTCAGCTTTTGGCCAGCCTTTTAATGCAGGAACTGTCTCTATATTCCCCCTCACGGTCATATGAGGGAAGAGCCCTATCTCTTGGATGGCATAGCCCAGATTTCTTCGCAGCTCATTCTCGCTCACCTTGGTAATGTCTGTCCCATCGACGTATATCTTCCCGCTGGTGACAGGGATCAGCCGGTTAATCATTTTCATAGTAGTGGTCTTACCACATCCTGAGGGACCTAACAGCACACAGAGCTCGCCTTTCTTGACCTCAAAGCTCACCTCCTTCACCGCTTCCGTCCCATCGGGATAGATCTTGGTCACCTTTTCCAGCTTGATCATCCTCTCACCCCCTCCTCAACCTCAACCCTTTTGGAGTAACCTTTCGCTCCACCAACCCCATGAGGCCATCGATCGCTAGGGCCAAGATAGCGGCTGACACTCCCCCCACGATGATTAGGTCCATCCGATTATTTCTTATTCCCCGGAATATGGGTACTCCAAGTCCTCCTGCGCCAATAAAAGCTGCTATCACTGCAATTCCGATGAGTAGCACGAGACTATTCCTCAAGCCAGCCATAATTACAGGAACAGCGAGGGGGAGCGTAATCTTAAAAAGGGTTTGTCTTTCAGTCATTCCCATCGCCCTGCCCGCCTCAATCAGCGCGGGATCAACCCCTCGAATCGCTACATAGGTATTGCGCAGAATGGGCAGCTGTCCGTAAATAATCAGGGCAATGACAGCGGGGAGGAAACCGATAGAAGTCAATTCCATTTTACTAAGGAGGACCATCAACAGGCCAAACAGGGCCAGACTGGGAACAGTCATCATTATCTCAGCAAGGTAAAGAACTACATCTGCTATTCCCTCTCTACGTTTACCACTGATATAGATCCCCAGAGCTACACCGAGAACAACTGCTATCCCACCAGCAACAAAAACTATCCACAGATGTTCAACCGTCCACTCTGCCAGCTTGTCCGGGTGTCGGGTTACATATTCCCAGGCCTCTCGTATCGCCTCTAGCACTTCCGATACTTACTCCCAGAGGGTTTCCTCTTTGTTTTGGAGTGCTTATTTGCAAAGACGGCCGCTCAAATAGCAGCGTAGCAAACAACTACATATGTGTCAATCTCTCCTGGTGGCGATCCATCGTGCTTTCCTGCTTCGTTGTACAAATCGCTACAATGTCACCGGATAGCTAGCTGGCTGGCTGGCTTGACAGGCAGGTGCAGCGGGCATATTATCGGGGGCAAGAGCGGTGAAGGATGATGATTGACTCATTGCGAGTTGAAATGGGAAAAACGGCCACCAGGGAGGAGGAACCAAGATGGGGATTCTAGGTAGGCTCGGGTGGGGCCGTTCCAGTCCCGGTACCGTAGCTGAGATCGACCGCACTGTCATGATCACTACGGTGGCTGGTGGTGGTGGTGATGGTAGCCCAGCTATTAATGCTAGCTTGGAGTGGCCCAACGGCGTTGCTGTTGATGGGCAAGGTAACGTATTTATCGCTGATACCTACGATAGCCGTGTGCGTATGGTAGATGGGAACGGCATCATAAGCACTGCTTTCCAGGCGGATGCGCTGATGTCTTCTGTTGAGGAAGGTGAAGCTACTGGAGCAGGCCGTTGCTGGCCCGAGGCGGTTGTTGTTGATCGGTGGGGCAACATCTTTATCTGTAACAGGGCTAACAACTGCATCTACAAAATAGACAAAACGGGGGTCACCACCACCGTCTGTGGGCAAGGGCGCTACGGTTTTGCAGGCGATGGTGGGCCAGCGTTTAGGGCAAAGCTACACAAGCCTCGCGCTGTTGCCGTCGATGGAAAGGGTAATCTCTTTGTTGCTGATGCATACAACAATAGAGTGCGCAAGATAGATAGGGATGGCATCATAACCACGGTGGCCGGCACAGGGGAGCGTGACTTCGGGGGTGACGGAGGACCAGCTACTGAGGCCAGTCTCTTTTTCCCCAGTGGACTGGCCGTGGACAACAAGGGCAATCTGTACATCAGCGACCGCGGGAACAATAGGATAAGAAAAGTAGACCGCGACGGAATTATCACTACCTTTGCCGGTAGTGGAGCGTTCGATTTCAATGGCGACGGCGGTCCGGCAACCGAGGCGGCTCTGCGTTGGCCCCTGGGCATTGCTGTTGATCTTCACGGGAACCTCTTCATTGCCGATTCCTTCAACCGTCGAGTTCGCATGGTGGATACGAATGGTGTGATTGTTACCGTTGTGGGGATTAAGGATGGCGTTAGCCAGGACGGAGAACCAGCCAGGGCCAGCCGCCTCGTCATGCCTTGCGATGTGGCGACGAATGCCGAGGGCGAGCTATTTATCGCCGACGTTCGGGATTACCGTATTCGCAAGGTAGATAGAGAGGGCATCATCACCACCGTAGCCGGAACAGGAAAGCCGAGGCATGGCGGTGACCAGGGCCCTGCCCTCCAGGCTACCTTATATTGCCCTCTTGATGTCGCTATTGATCGTCAGGGCAATCTTTTCATAGCAGATACCCGGAACCAGAGCGTTCGTAAGGTCGACGGTGATGGGATCATCAGCACATTAACGGGCGCTAAGCGCAGATCGAATCTTATGTTTCGTCGCCCCTCCGTACCCCAAAATGGTAGCCTTAGTGTTATTGGCGATTTGTTTGATCCAGTGGGCGTAGCTGTTGATGGAAATGGCGACCTGTTTGTCGTAGATAAACGCAATAATTGTGTGTACAAAATGGATCAGAGCGGGGCCATCAGCGTCATAGCGGGGAGGGGGGTGGCTGGCTTTGAAGGTGATAGGGGGTCTGCCACAGATGCTCTCCTATGGTGGCCGTATGCCGTTGCGGTTGATGAGGCGGGCAACCTGTTTATCGCTGATAGTGCCAATAACCGCGTCCGTAAGGTGGAACCTAATGGGATCATCGACACTGTAGCGGGCAACGGGCTGGCGGGATTCAGCGGCGATGGAGGCCCGGCTTTAAAGGCCAGGCTCAATCATCCCTGTGGCTTGGCCATAGATAGCAAAGGCAATTTGCTAATCGCTGACTCGTGGAACAACTGTATCCGTAGAGTAGACCCGACGGGGGTGATCACGACGGTGGCTGGCACCAAGCAGCCAGGTTTCGGTGGCGATGGAGGGCCAGCCGAAAGGGCTAGGTTGTATCACCCCTATGGCATAGCGGTGGCAGAGGACGGCAGCATATGGATAGCGGACAGGAGTGGTAACCGCCTGCGCAAGGTCAGGTCGGATGGGACAATAGTGAGCATTGCCGGGCAAGGCAGCGCAGGTTACGAGGGGGACGCTGGGCCGCCAGCTAGAGCCAAGTTGAATCGACCCAGCGGGATAGCAGTGGATAGGGCAGGCAATCTGTACATTGCTGATTCGTGGAACCATCGTATACGAAGGATAACGGCCTCAGACGGCCGAATCAAATAACTTTCATGACTTCGCAAAGCCGGGAAACGTTGGGGGAGATGTCAGAGGAGCTATCAAATGGTTTTTGAACTAAAAGCAGGAGAGGAGCAACTTGTAGACATTCGCGCGAGTTTATTTCGCGGTATTGAACTTGTAGAGGGACGTTTGAAAATTACTAATAGGAGGGTACTATTTGAACCAACCATTCTAAACATACAAAGGCAAACCGAGGAGATTCCGTTTGCCGAGATTGTGGAAGTTGGTAAGAGGAAGACCATGCGCATCGTCCCAAACGGGATGCTGATTCGGACAAAACTTGGTGTCGAATACAAGTTTGTCGTTCGGGGTAGAGATCGGTTGATAGGTCTGATTCAAAAGTATTTGTCCTAGATGTAGTGGCACATCTTGGCGATCGTTTTATAGAATAACACCGCCAGTTTTTGGAAGGAGGCAGATATGAACAGGGAGGAAAGGTATGATTTTGTCATCGTAGGTGGGGGCCCCAACGGCACGGCACTAGCAGCATATCTGGCCAAGAGTGGACAGAGCGTCTGCGTCCTGGAGGAGAGACCAGAATCTGGGGGAGCATGTGAGAACACCGAGCCCATACCTGGGGTGCGCATCGATCCCCATACTACCTACATGTATGCCGGAGCAGCCCCCGGCTTCGAGCAACTTGAGCTGTGGAAGCATGGCTTCCGCATGGACTGGAGACCCTCTACGGTCCAGATGGCCAGGCCAGACATGGAGCCAGTGGCGGGGGCGGCCAATCTGACCACCGAGGGAGTGGTGCCACTAGTCGACAAGGACGTCTTCGGCTGGGCCAAGATAACCGGCATGGCCGGTGAGCCTCCATTTGCCAGGGAGCTATTGCGCGCCATCTACTGGTGCCCTCCTCACCCCCCTGAAGTGGAGATAACAGCGGAAAATATCCCCTACATGCAGGTCTATAAGCAGTACGCTCCAGACGTGTGGACTGAAGAGCTGCTTGATATGACCATGTGGGAGCTCATGGATGAATATATCGAGACCGAGTCATATAAGGTACAAATGGCCATGGTAGCCTGGTACTCAGGGGCCAGCCCTGAGTGGGAGGGGGTGGCTGTTCCCGCCGTCGGCGGAGCTCTGGCCTTTGCCTACGTCGGAGTGACACCACCCCGCGGCGGCATGCATGGCTATTTCCACTCCATTATCCGCTGCGCCATGGCCCACGGGGCGGTGATACGTACCATTTGTCCCGTGGATGAGATCATCATCCGCGAGGGACGGGCAGTGGGAGTCCGCCTCAGGGATACCGCCGCCTGGGGGGAAAAGACCATCTGGGCCAACAAGGCGGTGGTCAGCGCCATGGACATTCAGCAGACCTTCCTCAAGCTGATCGGGCCTCAACACATGGATGTCTCTTTCTTGCAGCGGATAAAGGACATCAGCCTCAAAGGCTCCAGCATCTACGTTTCCCACTTCCTTTTCCGTGAGCCGCCTCGCTTCCGCTCTAAGTTCAAGGGCCTGGAGAACGCGATTGCGGACGGTGTAGTGTACCCCTGCGACTCTCGGGAGCTTTATTATGAGCACATAATGGATATCAATGCGCGCAAGGGAAGCCCCTCCATGCCACCAGAGAAAGTGCTATGGATATCGTGCGGGAGCAAGAGGAATATCCCTGACGCCTGCCGCATCCCCGACCGCTATTTGGTCTCTCCTTTCTACGTCATCGTTCCCCCACCGGAGTACCACGTGGAGGGACCGGATGCGCTGGCCAAGGAGAAGGATAAGTGGGACGCTTATATGCTCAAGGCCTACAGCCAGGTGGCAGAGAACGCTGAGGACGATCTTGTCCAAATGTGGTCAAATCCCCCCTGGGAGTCCGAGCATCGCAATGTAGGGCTCATCGGTGGCGGATGGTATGCCACCCGCATGTGTAAGGATCAGTTGTGGACCAACCGTCCCCTACCTGAGTATTCTCGATACCGCTCTCCCATCGATGGGCTTTACTTCTGCCACCAGACATCCGGTCATCCTGGAGGGCTGGCATTGATGGCCATCCCCTACAACCTGATGCACATCCTGATTGAGGACGGCCTGGTTGAGCCTGGGGACTGGTGGTACCCATCGCCGTGGTACATACCGGAGAAGGGGAAGATATCAGCGATACCTCGCAAGTAAGGAGGCGCAAACATATCAATCTAAGAAAGAAAGGAATACACCGCCGAGGCAGCAGTTTATGAAGCTGATTTTAGAAGCTTACCAATTTAAGAAAAGATGAAGGAGGATGAGGATGAAGATGAAGAGATGGCTATCTTACGTAGCGATTGCAGTCTTGGCTCTGGCGCTGGTCATTGGCGCCGCTTGTGGCGGGGAAGGAGAAGAGGAGGAAGAAGGTGTAACGGAACTCAAAATGGGCGTCGGGATACCGATGACCGGCGGTTATGGGGCCGTTGTCGGGGTACCGGCGAAATACGCATTTAGCATGGCTGTTGAGAAGATCGGCCAGTTCACCGTGGCTGGAGAGGAGTACCGCTGGAAACTCGTCTTCGAAGATAACGTGGGGACTGTCGCCGGAGGGGCGGCTGCAACCACCAAGTTCATCTTTGAGCACCATGTGGACTTCATGCACCAGGCTACTGCCGATCCAGCGTTAGCCGCCCAGCCTATATGCCAAGAAAAAGGTATAATACTCGATGTCGCCGGTGCTAATCCCGAGCACTTCGCGCTGGATAGGCCCCTGTTCTTCCAGATCGCTGCCACCTGGGTGGTCAACATGGCACCCTTTTTTGACTGGTTGAGCAAAGAGCACCCCGAGGTGAAGCGTGTTGCCTTTGTTGCCCCTGATGATAACACCGGCTACTCACTCGGTGATGCCATTGAAGCCTGTGCCGACCACTATGGTCTTGAAGTTGTAGCCGGGGAGTACACCCCCACCGGGATGACGGAATACTTTCCGGTAGTAACCAGGGTCATGTCCAAGGACCCCGACCTGTTTCTAACTACTGGTGTTGAAGCGACCGAAGTCATGTGGGATATGGGCTATGAAGGGCTGGCTGCCACCTGGTACTGGCTCCCATCCCAGGCCGATGACGCAGGCTGGGATAGGTGTCAGGGCTGTCTCTTCTTTATGCCAATCCCGTTGGCGGGCGTGTGGCCTGAAGCTGAGGCCCT
>JADFVG010000138.1 GCA_015222405.1 Chloroflexota bacterium | reverse complement strand
GGGGTTACAGCCTTCCTTGAGAAGAGGGAGCCCAAATTCCAGGGCAAGTAGAGCATCGGTCGGCTTTGCAGCTTGCACCGCTGGGCTTATGCCCTAAACCCAGGGGTATACTTGATCCAGTGACGTGCCTCGATGATGGGGATGACACTCCCATCATCATTGATGCTTCTATATAGGCGAAAACATACCGTCACACTGCTCCAGGGGCGTGCGTCGCCAGCAACACATTACCGCCGTGCCAAGGATTAGTACTGCCTCCCCTTGATGTCAGCCCATTTTCACTTCGACTTTGCTTATCTTGTCGCCGCTAAAAGAGGCAAGCAAAGTCACGCGCCCTAGAGGCGAGCTAGCAGTCATCTTGACTGTATCGCCTTCCTCTGTTGGTTCGCTGAAGTCTACCTTGGGACCAGCGCTAGGAGGCGTCCGTTGCCAGGAGGCTTTAACAGCTTCTTTCCCCGTCATGGGGGCCGTCATCGGTGCGATAACGGACACATCGTCGGTGAGGAGTTCGAGAGCGGCATCATAATCGCCCTTCTGCTGAAGTTCCATAAACTTCTTGACAGTTTCAATGCGGTCTGACATATCACTTTCCTCCTTTTTTATCTATCATGGCGCTTCCCACATCAAGTTTCTTGGAGCCAAAGCCGCCGTAATAAGAGCCGCCAAAACACTACTACACTCTGCACCCCCTGTCAATGGCGACAAGGTGTTAGGATTGCGTTCACCGCTTTGAACTGGTAATAGGTAAGAAGTAGCCATTATGCTCATTTTTTGATCTGGCGCAATCAGGGGATTTCGGGGACGAAGTCGGTGCCGATATGTCCTTGCTTCTCCAACTCCTGATATTCTTCATCGGAGACCCCGATAACCTGCTTATAGACATACTCATTGTGTTCCCCCAGGCGAACCGGCGGCAAGCGTAATTGATTAGGCGTCTTGGACATCTTCCAAGCGAGCCCGGGATACATGTGGGTGCCACAGTCAGCATGGGTGAGCTCGTTGAAGAATCCTCGCTCCCTGACGTGGGGGTCGGTGTAGGCATCCCTCTCGTCCATCACTGGCCCTGCGGGAACACCCTCAGCCTGGAGGATGTGCATCACCTCATACTTGCCAAGCTGCCTGGTCCACTCCTCGATATGCCTATCTAGCTCATCGTGATTCTCAAGGCGACTTTGGGGATCGGCGAACTTCTCATCTTCGGTCCAGGGAGGGTTCCCCAAGGCGCGACAAAAGCCTTCCCATTCTTCCTCGGTGCGGATGGTGATATTAACCCAGTCGTCCCGCCCCCAGCAGCGATAGCAGCCCTGAATTGCCCCATGATAGTCGCGATTGCCCAGCCGCTCGGTGATGCGCTGGTTCATGGTGTAGTCCATCACCGCCTCCCCTAAATGGGGGATAGTGGCCTCGGACTGAGCCATGTCAATATACTGCCCCTTTCCGGTGCGGTGGCGATGGTAGAGCGCCATTACCACAGCCAGGGCACCATGGGCGCCGCCAGCCTCATCGGTATGATAGAGGGTGACGGTGGTGGTGAAGTCCATATCCCGATAGCCCCGGATATATGTATGTCCGGCGAATCCCTCCTGGTGAGCGCCCAGCACTCGGTAGTATTTGTAGGGGCCTGACTGGCCGAAGCCTGGGACAGAGAGCATGATCAGGCCTGGCTTTACTTCTTTGAGCACATCGTACGTGAGACCTAGTTCCGCAGTGACCCGAGGTGAGTTACTCTCGATCACGACATCGCTCACCTTGACCAGCCGCTTGAAGATTTCCTTACCCTCGGGGCGTCTCAGGTTCACGGTCATGCCCAGCTTGTTTCTGGCATGGCAATTATACATGGTAAACCGATTCCACGGGGTGGCAGCAGGATCGTAGCCCTGCAACATATAGGCTCCATAGCCAGCCCACCCCTGGTTGACCAGCATTACCGGGGGTCTGGCCATGGCAAGGCCTCTGGAATAGACAGGAAAATGATGCCTAGATTCAACTTTGATCACCTCAGCCCCCCAGTCAGCGAGCAGCATGCAGCAAAAGGGGCCTGCCCAGACGGGGCAAAGTTCAACCACCCTTATTCCTTCCAATGGTAACTTAGCCATTTCTATCTCTCTAAATGAGCTCCTTCTCCTTGAGTGTTACCTGTTGCTCTTTGGTGTAGCCCAGCTTGCCATAGACCTCCTCATTGTGCTGGCCGAGGAGGGGAGCCGGCCTCCTAATCACCCATGGCATCTCCTCCGCCTTGATTGGCGCCCCGGGGTAGGTGAGTTTTCCCGTCACCGGATGCTCGATCTGGGCCCAAAACCCCCGCTGCCACCAGTGGGGATCATTGAGGACCTCCTCCATGTTATTGATGGGGCCACAAAGAACCCCTGCTTCCTGCCCCTTGGCGACGATTTCCTTCTTGGTCCGCTCCATGATCCAGGGATACCAGAGCTCCTCGAACTGCTCCCTATTCCCTGGAATCTGCTGTGCCAAAGGACTAGAGAACCGGGGGTCATTTTCCAGTTCGGGCATGTCCAGCATCCTTGCCACTGTGGGCCAGAGCATACCTATAGCGGAGATCTCAAAATAACCATCGGCGCAGGGAAAGGCGCCAGTGGGGTATATTCTTATGTCCCTCGGGTCCCCCCTGGGGGTGGTTGCCTTATTGTACTGGTAGGCTAGAAGCTGGGCCATCCTGCGATC
>JADFVG010000137.1 GCA_015222405.1 Chloroflexota bacterium | reverse complement strand
GGCCTCTCCTCCAGGACGCAGACGCTCTCTCCACTCCTGGCCAGATATGCTGCTAATGCTGTGCCATTGGGGCCCCCACCTACGATGACAAAGTCGTACCTTTCCTCTTTGTTCATTATGATCTCCTTTAGTACCTGGATTTCGCCAAAGGAAACTCAGAGTTCACAGGGTTATAAAGCTCCAAGTTGTTCAACAGGTGCGAGACCCTCAAGAAGGCTCACACACTAGCGGAGAGACTAGCGCTCAGCGCTAATCTCTACATTTTGCATTGGAGCGAGGTCTGCGCCTCGCTAGCTAGGTCCCATCTTAGAGGAGAAAATCTGCAGAGCTGATAGCGAACACGCATCGCTACAGCATCTCTATCCGAATTTTGTGGGGCAGAATATACTACTTCTGTCCACATTTGTCAAGTTCCTTTTGGAGACATTGACAGCCAGCGGGCAGGGGTTTTAACATGGCCACTGTAGTTGATATAGGAAATCCAGGAGGGAACGGAAAATGGACTTTAAGCTCACTGAAGAGCAGAAGATGTTGAAGCAGGTGGTGCACGACTTTGCGGAAAAAGAAGTCCGCCCTCAAGCAGCGGAATGGGAGGCGAAAGCTGAGTTTCTTCCCGAAGATTGTTTGAAGAAGATGGTTGAGCTTGGACTGGTAGGAATGCCCCTGCCCGAGAGGTATGGTGGGCAAGGGCAAACCGCCTTGGATGCAATCTTGGCTATCGAGGAGCTGGCCCGGGTCAGTCCCCCGGCTGCTCACCCTGTCTTTGAATCCTCCGTAGGACCGGTTAGGGTTATCGAGCAGTTTGGCACCGAAGAGCTGAAGCAAAAGTACATTCCGCCGGTCTGTAGGGGCGAGATGTCTATTGCCGTTGGCATGACTGAGCCTGAAGCTGGTTCTGCTTTGACCGACCTCGCCACCAAGGCTGTCTTAGAGGGTGATTATTACGTTGTCAATGGTCAGAAGCGTTTTGTAACCGGCGGAGGTGTTGCTGAGGCCTATGTGGTATACGTCAGGCTAGGCGAAGAGAGAGGTGCTAGGGGAGTAGGAGGTCTGGTGATTGAAAAAGGGACCCCCGGCTTTTCCTTCGGCAAGCAAGAACAATTCATGGGTTTTCGAGGAATCCCAGGCTGTGATCTCATCTTTGATGATTGCCGTGTCCCCAAGGAAAACCTTGTTGTAAAGCAGGGGGAGTTTAGAAAGCTGATGACGGCCTTTAATTTGGAGCGATGTGGCAATGCTACCATGTGCTTGGGGATCGCTCAAGGGGCTCTGGAGGAAGCGATACGATATTCTCAAGAGAGGAAGCAGTTCGGGAAGGAAATTTGCGAGTTTCAGGCAGTTCAGTTGATGCTAGCCGATATGGCCATGAAGGTTGAGGCGGCTCGGCTGCTGATCTATAGGGCTGTTTTCAATGCCGGGGTGGGACTTCCTTCTATCTTGGAATCAAATCTGGCCAAATGCTTCGCCAACGAAATGGTGCGCGAGGTTGCCGGCTTAGCTCTCCAGCTACACGGTGGTTACGGTTATTCCAAAGAATATCCCATAGAGCGGATGTTCAGGGATGGTTGGGGCTGGGGCATTGCTGGAGGAACAATTCAAATGCAGAAGATAACGATTGCCTCCCAGCTTTTGAATCGAAGGTTTGATCAGAGGAGATAGGACGAGTTTCGTCGGGGGAGAGCCAATGAGAGTAATTGACTTAACAGTCGATCTCGGGGCGGCGGCTGTCCAACTAGAGATGGGTTTCCGTGGCACTATATGCCTGTCGAAGTCTATCCCCCAGCATACAGGCAAGCCGTTCCATTACTCTGAAGCCTATGCTTGGCTCCCTTTCCAACACTGAACGAAGGGCGGTGCCTTCCACAGATATAACTCGGGAAGGCTTTTGGCAGACGGCAGATGCCGTCGCATAGCGAGGTCCATACAGCAATGAGGTCCAGCCTATAGCCCTGCCCTTCCCTAGAAGAGCAAGCGGTGTCGTTGCCGTCCGGTCTCCCAGGTAAAACGTTCTTTTAAGTAGTACCTGACCCTCTGCGACTATGTATAGCCTCGTACCATGCTCACCTTGAGCGAATATGGTATCGCCCGCTTTGTAGGCTTCTATCTGACACGAGCCAGCCAGCGAGGCAGCTAACCCCTCTACCTCCTGTTCACTTAGTAGGGCGAACAACTCACATGTCCTCAAACCTTCGACTATCTCGGAGCTTGCCATATTTAGTGCTCCTCAGTGCCCCATCAAGGTACTCCCAGGTAGAGCCTCCGCTCTTGCATCTCCTCTCATACCCTACGCTAAAGTTGCCTGGTAGTCAAGACAGCACCGGTGAGCTAGGCTTACGCAACAAAGAAAAGGGTAGACGTGGCTGCGAAGGGCCGGCATCTTTGACATGCTACCTAGAATTTCTTCAGGCTGAGCTATGTGAGGGGTTGACAACATATGCACTGGGGAATAGGATGCGGTCGAGGAATTCCCTTCCACCGGCCTCGGGAACACGGCCCATTGACCTACTATTCTTCGGATGGGGTGAACCGATATTTGCGCTACGGTGTGGAGAAGGATCATAAATTCACGAACGGTCTAATCGGCCTCATGGTGTGTCCAGTGATGTCAGGGAGGTACAAGGATGGCGGAACAAGAATACGACGTGATAGTAGTTGGCGCTAGCTTCGGAGGTTGCGTCGCTGGCAAGGTGTTAGCCGAAAAGGGCCTCAAAACCCTCATAGTGGAAAGGGCTTCAGTTCCCGGTGAGAAGATCGTCTCCGGGACCGGACTGCCTCCAACAGTATTTCTGGAGCTGCCCTGGCTCATGGAGGCGCCCTTTGAGCGGCCCATAACCGGCCTTGTCACTCACTTCCTCAAAAGGGGACAGGTTCAAACTACCGTCGAGGTGAAATGCCCCATGCCCATCGCCTTTGGGATATACTGCCGCCCCTTCATAAGCTGGTTGGCGGAACAGGCGGTCAAGGCCGGGGCGAAACTGATGACCTCCACCGTTGCCACCGATGTGATAAAGGAGAGGGGATTTGTAAAGGGAATCGTCACCGATAGGGGAGAGGAGCTGAGGTGTCCGGTATTGATTGCCGCCGATGGCATGTGGTCCCTGATCGGGATAAAGGCGGGGATAAGGAAGAAGGTGGCTGCCGAGGACATCATGAACGGCATCTGGCTCGACTTTATCATGCCCTCCAAGGAGGACTTGGACCAGGCGCTCGGCGGCGACAATCTCATGATGTTCTGGGACCCGGCCGGGGAGATGCTCCCACCACACGGGATCGTAGGCTACTTTGGGGTGTTCCCTTGCGAGAAGAGCTTCCACTTCGGCATAGGCACGGTTATCAGCCATCTGGCGGAGAAGAGGATCAATTACGACGACCTCTACAGCCGTTTTTTCCAGATTGACTACTGGAAGAAACACTTCGGCAAGGCTAAGTTGAGGTCGCGTATGTGGCGCCCCTACCCCATATATGCTAGCCTGGATCGGGAGCAAAAGGGAAATGACCGCACCTTTGGAAATGGGATAATGGTCATCGGGGACGCTGCTGGCTTTGAAGCTACCTCTTCGGGGGCGGGAATACACACTGCTATGATATCCGCGAAAATGGCAGCCGAGGTGGCCGCCGATGCCCTGGCCGAGGGCGATCCCTCAGCGGCCTTCCTCAAGAGGTATGAGGAACGCTGGAAAAGCTCGACGATCGCCCGGGAGATCAGCGACTACTCCAGAAAGGACATAAGCCGCCACGCCGGGAATGAGGAGCAGATGAAGCGCAGCATACTCGAGGTGTATGCTATGCCGCTCATGACCCTGTCGCTCTAGGAGGGTTATCATGGTAAAAAAGCCAAAACTGCCGGGAACTGAATGGGTGCCAGATACCGGTGACTTCATCAAGATAAGCCCTGATCTGTGCAGTGGTTGCGGCGACTGCGTTGTGGTTTGCTTTGGCGACTGTATCAAGATCCGAGGGGGGAAGGCCATAGTTGTAGCCTATGAGACATGTTGCGAGTGCGGCGCCTGCTGGTTCATTTGCTCCGAGAATGCCATAGAGTTCTCCTGGCCCAAGGGAGGAACGGGTATCAAAATAGAGTACGGCTAGCGTGTCCAGCCCCTGGGGGAACATGGACTCGGCGACGGCCCAAGGCAGAGGGCCTTGCCACCTTTTGGTGCGGCACCGGTAGGTTTTCATGGAAGGGAAATCTGTCGTGAAAGGAGGGGCTTACATGGGAAAGAAGGCGATTCCCGGAGTGGAGTGGGTTCCAGGCACTGGTGATTTCATCAAAATAGTCGAAGAAAGTTGTAATGGCTGTGGCGACTGCGTTAAGGTATGCCTGGCCAAATGTTTCGGGCTGCGCCAGGAGAAGGCATATGTAAAGAGCCTTGACAACTGCTTTGAGTGTGCTGCCTGCTGGTTCATTTGCTCCGAGAATGCCATAGAGTTCTCCTGGCCCAAGGGTGGAACTGGATTCAGGACCGAATTCGGCTGACCTGGCTTTCAAAAGCGCTAAGGGGAGGTATTCGACGTGGAAAAGTACGATGTAATAGTTATTGGTGCCGGCTTCGGCGGGCCAGTAGCTGCCAAGAAATGCGCTGATGCCGGTCTTCGCACCCTCATCGTGGAGAGGTCTCAGATGCCGGGGGAGAAGGTCGTCTCTGGAACCTACATACCGGCACAGGGTTTCATGTTGGGGCCTACCTGGATCAGGGAAGGAAACCCTCCCCTGGAAAGGGCCGCCTATGGGGTAAAGATTCACTTCATCAAAGGGGGAGAGATCTACCTTTCGCTGGGGATGACCTTGCCTACCCCCATTGCCTATGGTGCCTATTGCCGCCCTATGTGCACCTGGTTGGCAGAACAGGCGGTAAAGGCGGGGGCGGAGTTGAAGACCTCAACCACTGCAGCCGATGTCATCAAAGAGGGGGATTATATTAAGGGTATCGTCACCGATGAGGGGGAAGAGCTGAGGTCTGAGGTCCTCATCGACTCCGAAGGGCTCCAGAACTTGCTGGCCATAAAGGCAGGGATACGAAAGAAGTATATTCCCGAGGCCATCGAGCTCTGCCTGGAGTACGACTTCGAGATGGCCAGCGCCGATATCGAGGATATCTTTGCTCATCACATCGAGTTTCACTTCGCCATGCCCGAGGAAAAGATCATCGCCCCCCTGGGCCAGGGCTCAGTAGTCTATCTCTTCCCCTACCGGAATAGCCTTCACACCTGCATCGGCCAGTTCCTAAAACATGAGGGGAAAGTGGTTGACACCTCAAAATTGATCGAAACCTATTATGAAAATTACTTCAACACTCGGCGCTGGAAGGAGGTTATCGGGCCCAAGGCCAAACTGAGGGCCAAGATGTGGGATACCTGCCCCCTCTATGTGGGGCTGTTCCCTGAAATGCATGAGATGGCCCGGTGTGGTAACGGCATCATCCTTATCGGGGATGCCGCTGGCTTTGAGGACACTGCCAGCGGTGCGGGGATACCCAATGCCTGGTATTCCGCCGATCTCGCCGCCGATGTCGCCATCGAGGCAGTAAAGGCAGAGGACACATCGGCTGCCTTCCTCCAGAAGTATGACGAGCTATGGATGGCGCACCCGGCGATCCTGCCCAGCATCACCTATTCGGGGCGGCGGAACCTGCTCAAAGCACAGCAGGATGAAAGCCTGATGGTAAGGCTGGCCTGGGAGCAGTACTTTGGCCCCCTCTCCAATGCTGTCCCCGCCCTGAGCCAGATGAAGCCCGAGGATCTGGCGGCTTTTCTTCCCAGGGTTTAGATAGCGACTAGGAGCTAGTTCATTCTCCAGGATGTTTAGTGTCCCCAATATGGCTGCGTCTGACTTGCCCTTAGATTAAGTAGCTGCTAAAATCTGCTTGATATTGCTCGATTTCTGTGGGAGGCGAAAAAATGCCGACAGGGAAAGTCGAGGTGAAAAAAGCGATATGCATGTGGTGTCATTGCCACTGTAGAGTAAGCGTGCATATCAAAGATGGCGAACTGGTGAAGGTCGACGCGGATGAGGAGCTTCCCCAGGGCCATCTTTTGGCTACCACGGTTAAAGCATGCCCCAGGGCGCGAGCGGCGGCGGAGTGGTTTCACCATCCAGACCGACTCAACTACCCCTTGAAAAGGATGGGAGAAAAGGGCGAAGGTAAGTGGCAGAGGATTTCGTGGGATCAAGCACTGGACGAAATAGCACAAAAACTTGCCGAGCTAAAGTCCACCTATGGCCCAGAGACTTTGGCCTTCACTATGGGCACATATCGAACCCACAATGAATATACTGCCCGTTTCTTCAATCTATTTGGCAGCCCCAACCTCGTCGGAGGGCCGGCAAACGTCTGCTTCTGCCCCGCCAACGTTGTTTCTGCGGCTATGTATGGCTGGCCAGGCAATCAGCCTTGGCTCAGGCCAGGAATCACCAAGTGCCTCCTGCTCCTGGGGGCAAATCCATCAGAGTCCCATCGGTTGCTGTGGTATGCTATCCTCGCTACCCAAAGGGCAGGGGCAAAGATCATAGTCATCGATCCCAGGCGCACAAGGCTGGCAGAGATAGCTGATATATGGCTGCAGCCGAGGCCGGGGACGGATGCTGCCCTTATTATGAGCATGATAAACGTTATCATCGCCGAGGAGCTCTACGACAAGGAATTCGTAGAAAGATGGTGCCACGGCTTCGATAAGCTTGTAGCCCGAACCCGAGACTACACCCCGGAGAAGGTAGCCGAGATCACCTGGCTGCCCGCCGAGAAGATAAAGGAAGCAGCGCGACTGTATGCCACCAGCAAACCGGCAGCCAGCTTTGATACTATGGGCATAGAGCAATTGCCCAATAATGCAGAGACTATGCAGGCTAGATTTATCCTGCCCGCGATTACTGGCAACCTCGATGTCCGTGGCGGTGATAGGCTCAGCGGGTGTAATGCCCATGTAATTCCAGATGCTGACATCGAGCTCAGCGACAAGCTTCCTCCAGAGCAGAAGCCAAAGATGCTCGGTGCAGACAGGGCAAGGCTCTTCTCTTGGCAGTGCTACGAGTTGGTCCGGGACAACATGAGAAAGGTTTGGGGGCTACAGCTAGTTCAAAATGCGCACTGCCATGCATGGGCTCCCATTGCCTATCGCGCCATTATCACCGACAAGCCATATCCAGTGCGGGCAATGATAAGCGTGGGCAGCAACCCCATGGTGGCCCATGCCAATACCAAACTGGTGTATAAGGCGCTGAAGAAGCTGGATCTCTATGTGGTGGTGGATTTCTGGATGACGCCCAGCGCCGAGCTTGCTGACTACGTTCTTCCTGCGGCATCTTGGCTGGAGAGACCTTTGATATTCACACTCCACGATACCATGAATGTCTTGGAGGTAGGTGAGACAGCCTTTCCTCCGCATAAGCCGGGTAAGTACGAGCGCAGAACTGACTACGATTTCTGGCGTGGATTGGGCATCAGGCTGGGGCAGGAGGAGTACTGGCCGTGGCAGACTTTAGAGGAGGCTTATGATTACCGGCTCAGCCCCACGGGCTATACTGTGCGCGAGTTCATTGACCAGAAAGGTGGCACCGAGAGGCTTACCAGCGCAGAGAGAAAATACTACGAGACAGGGTTTGGAACGCCAACGGGGAAGGTGGAGCTATACTCCACGGTCCTGGAGAGTCTGGGGTATGACCCCTTGCCCCGCTATGAGGAACCGGCGGAGACCCCGATTTCAGACCCAGAACTTGCTCGGGAGTATCCTCTTATCTTGATCACCGGAGGTAGAGTTCAGCCCTACTACCATTCGGAGCATCGTCAGATCGACTCCTTGCGCCGGAAATATCCACACCCCCGGATTCAGATCCATCCTGACAAAGCATCTGAGCTGGGCATCGCCGATGGCGACTGGGTGTGGATCGAGACTCCCAGAGGCAGAGTGAAGCAGAAATGCCAATATTTCGCTGGCATAGACCCGGGGGTAGTTCATGCGCAACATGGGTGGTGGTTTCCCGAGGAGCCCGGAGAAGAGCCGTGGCTACATGGGGTGTGGGAATCAAATGCAAACGTCCTCACCGATGATGACCCTGAGCATTGCAATCAGATCAGCGGGGGTTGGCCACTTAGGACGGGGTTGTGCAAAGTCTACAAGATAAAAACGTATTGACTGGAGGAAAGTTATGGCAGAAGGGAATCTGTCACAAGCGCAGGGTCCTGTGCGTCCTGATGCGATCCTCGACATGGCCGGTTCTTTCTGGGTGTCGGTCATTTTGAAAGCCGGGATTGAACTAGGTGTGTTTACAGAAATTGCAGCAGGCAATGATACAGTTGAGAAAGTGGCTTCCTCGATTAAAGCAAGTGAGCGTGGCGTCCGAATTCTGCTCAATGCCCTTTGTGCACTTGGAATGATTTCAAAAGCAGAGGGTAAGTATCTCTTAACCCCAGCAGCAGAGCAATTTTTGGTAAAGGGCAAGGATTCCTACGTGGGATATGCTATCTTTACAACCTTAAGGGACTGGGAGGCCCTAGGCAGGATTGCTGAGGCAGTGAAGAAAGGTTCACCGATTACCGGCGCGTATGGTGCTGAGTCAGGAGTATGGGAGGAAGTGGCCATAGGCTTAACACCGGCAGGATTAACTACGGGTTCCATTATCGGTGATGTTTTGGGAATTGGTACCAAAATGGAACCCGGGGTGAAGGTGTTGGATATCGCATGCGGTTCTGGAGTGTACGGTTATGTCTTACTGCAACGCGACCCTAAGGCAACTGTTACTGATGTCGACTGGCAAAATGTGCTAAAGGTGGCCCAAAAAGTTGCCCACGATATGGGTGTAGCTGGTCGTGTCACCTATAAACCTGGTGATATGTTGAGCATCGATTACGGGGAAGGGGAGTTTGATATTGCCATCGTTAGCAATATCTTGCAGGCTTTCGATCCAGAAACCAATAAGACGATCCTCAGCAAAATATGCAAAGCCCTTAAGCCTGGAGGCACGGTGGTCATTCATGACATCCTTCCTGATGAAGAAAGGGCCAGGGCGATCAGGGCTCTTATCTTTGCAGTCTATATGCTTCTCGTTAGCACAGGTGGAGATACGTATACCCTTTCCGAATTTGAGAGCTGGCTAAAGGAAACAGGGTTTGAGAACGCCGCTACCCATCGTGTTCCCGGGGGAACAACCCTTATCACAGCAACCAAGAGCAGGTGAAAAAGGCTTACTGGAGGGTGAGAATGGCACATAAGAGTGTTGACTAGCAGGCAGGTTCATGAAACAATAGCAGGCCAGGAAGCTGAGTATAGGTAGGGGAGGTATCAGACGAAGAATTGGTTATTGTTAGCAGCAGTTGTGGTTTTGTGTTTGGCGCTGGTCATTGGGGCCGCTTGTACTTGTGGAGAAGAAGAGGAAGAAGTGGTAGTAATGGAAACACCGACTCCGGGATTGTTTGATCCCGAAGAGTATCAACCTAATAGAATCGACGATGCTTTTCATGGTCTGTCATCCCCTTATGCACACGAGTTATGGTATTTTAGCGCAGTTTTCGACAATGGATATTCCATGGTAAATAGATGGCGTATGGGTGCGGTTATGTCAGAGACGGGAAGAGAGGACGTGGAATTTCGAGCTGTCGGGCTTGTAGTCTACGATCCAGATGGAAAGGAAACAAGTACAGAGGCTCAGTTTCCCGACAGCGAAGTATTTGCTTCAATAGAGACCTGCGATGTCAGGATGGGCGATAACCACCTGCACGGCGAATTTCCCCGGTGGGAGATGCATTTTCGTATCGGTGACGTAGGAGGGGATTTCGTCTTTGAAAACCTCACCCAGGGGTTCAGGCAGCCTCCAGACGGGGTCGGCGCCAGTGGCGCGGGCTGGGTGATTGCGCAGCCTCGAGCCAGGGTTAGCGGGAAGTTGATCTTGGATGGTGAAGAGATCCCGGTTAGCGGTGAGGGCTATCATGATCATGTCTGGGGCGTCAGCACCCCGGAGGAGGGCCTTGGGATGCTTGATCATTGGAATTGGGGAAGGCTCTTTCTTCCTGATCATACGTTCATATTCAATGTAGCACAGCTCACAGAAAAATTAGGCTCCCTAAGTGGTGGTGTTCTGATAGCATTCAAGGGGGAGGAGCTGTTCCAGGCGACGATGGGCATCGTTGCCGAGCCAAGCGACTTCGAACTAGATGAGGTGTCAGGACTTGAGTACCCTCGGAAGTTAGTCCTCAAGATAGATGACCCTATGATCAATGGGGAAGTGATTCTTACGGTAAGGAGGCTACTAGATAGCTTGGCCCCAGAGGGTACGGAGGGTTATTATTTCTATTTCCAATCTGATTGCGAAGTCAGATTGGATGTGGACGGCGAAAAGGTCGAGCTCGACGTACAGGGACAAATGCACGAATTAATGAAACCATGGGAATGAAACCATGGTCTCGGTGTTCAACTTAAAGCAGCACAGACCCATGTAAAACAGGGAATGCTCGACTTAGGAGGTATCAATGAAGAAATGGCTATCTTTAGTAGCAGTTGTAGTCTTGTGCCTGGCGCTGGTCATCGGCGTCGCTTGTGGTGGTGGAGAAGGGGAAGAGGAAGAGGGGGTATCGGATATCAAGATTGGCCTTGGGGTACCGATAACTGGCCTTGCGGGATCCATCATTGGCATCCCGGCTAAGAATGCATTCAACTTGTGGAATAAGAATCTCGGCGTATTCGAAGTGGGCGGAAAGGATTACCGCTGGAAGCCGATATTCGAAGATAACCAAAGCGGGAGTACCGCAGGGGGGGTGGCTTCAGCTAGCAAACTCATCTATGAGCGTGGAGTGAAGTTCATGCACCAGATTGGTGCCGCTTCATCCCTGGCAGCCCAGGACTTGTGCGAAGGAAGCGGGGTATTACTCGACATGGGGACTACTACCTTCGACGCCTTCGGCCCCGATCATCCCTACTCCATCCAGACTGGCCCTTCCATACAGCAGCTCGTAGGAAGCTTCTATCATTGGTTGGCTGAGGCGCACCCTGAGGTGAAGAAGATCGTTATCGGTCCATCCGATGCTGCAGGTATGGCTGCGTACAACGAGGCCTTTACGAGCAAGATGCACGAGTACTATGGTTTTGAACGTGAGATCGTCTGGATCCCTGAGGCGGCTACGGAGCCTTTTCCCACGGCAACCGCAATAATGGCTAAAGACCCTGACTGCGTTATGACCTCTGTTACAGTCCTCGATATCATGTGGGATATGGGCTATGATGGTCTCTCTGTTGTCGGCGCACCGCTCTTTGACCTGACCTTTTTGGACGACGCAGGCTGGGATGACTGCGAGGGCCTGATATTCTTTTTCCCGGAGTGGTATCCAGCCGCGGAGGTATGGCCTGAAGCGGTAGCCTTCGCTGAGCAATACGAGAGTGAGTATGGTACGGAGTGTGGGACAGTCGCGTTCTGGGGGTCTATGGTAATGCAAGCACTAACCGGTGCCTTGCAGGAGGCGGGCACGGCAGGTGACCTGGAAAAAATCATGGAGGCTATCGAGAGCGGGGCCCACATTGATAGTATGGTTGGGCCCGTTTACTTTGGCGGTGAGG
>JADFVG010000136.1 GCA_015222405.1 Chloroflexota bacterium | reverse complement strand
TTCGCCGCTGCAGGCCATAGCATCTACCATCCTTCAGATTGCGCCGATATATATATCCTTAATACCTGCACCGTTACCCATGTTGCCGACCGCAAATCCCGCCACCTTCTGAGACTGGCGCGGCGGAGAAACCCGGGCGCTCTAGTTATCGCCACCGGTTGCTATGTAGAACGGGCACCTGAGGAGCTGGCCAGGATCGAAGGGGTGGATATGCTCCTCGGCAACGAGGAAAAGAGCCATCTGACGCAGGTCTTAGAGCAGGAAGGCTTGCTCACCATAGCGCCAGCGATCAACCCTTGGACTATGCTTCGCACCCGTAGCCTGGTCAAAATTCAGGAGGGCTGCAACCAATTTTGCTCCTATTGCATCGTACCCCTGGTACGGGGCCAGGAGCGCAGTCTAACCCCGGACCAGATAGTCGATGAGGTCAAGGCCAAGGTAGCTATGGGCTATCGGGAGGTGGTATTGACCGGGACGCAAATAGGAGCCTACAGTCCAAGCCTGAAACTCGTGATGCGGCGTGTTCTTGATGAGACCGATGTGGTGCGGTTACACCTCTCCTCATTGCAGCCTCAAGACATTAGACCGCAGCTTATCTCCCTTTGGGCCGATGGCAGGCTGTGTCGCCATCTCCACCTTCCCCTCCAGAGCGGTAGCGACCAGGTACTGGAGCGAATGAGGCGACGATACTCAGTGGCTGATTATGAGAGGGCAGTGGCTATGATTAGGGAGGCAATACCCGATGCCGCCATCACCACTGATATCATGGTCGGCTTCCCTGAGGAAAGCGAGGAGGAATTTGAAGAGAGTTATCGCTTCTGCCAGCGGCTGGGGTTTGCCAATATCCACGTCTTTCCTTATTCTGTAAGGCCTGGGACCACAGCAGCTCACTTGCCGGGCCAGGTCCCGGAAAGGGTAAAAAGGGAGAGAGGTGAGAGAATGCTGGAACTGGCCCGAGAATCAGCCCTCCACTTCCGGCAGCAGTTTCTGGAGCGAACCATGGCTGTACTGTGGGAAAAGGAGATAGGCGGAGGGGTCTGGTCCGGCCTTAGCGACAATTATATAAGGGTTTTCACCAAGAGCAATCAGGAGCTTAAGAACAGGTTACTGGAGACACGGATAGTGGGCTGGCATAACCACGACCTCTGGGGTGCGCTATAGGTTCTAATAACAACTAAGGGGGAAAGGCAATGGAAACAAAGGCTGCGGTCTTTCGTAAAGTAGGGGAACCTCTTTCCATCGAGACCCTGGAACTGGATGAGCCTAAAGAAAATGAGGTGCTGGTCAAAGTTGTCGCTTGCGGCGTATGTCACAGCGACTTGAGCATTATCACTGGTGACGCGCCGATGTCACCACCGGTAGTGCTTGGTCACGAGGTGGCAGGTATTGTAGAGAAAGTAGGCCCCAGGGTGACCAAGCTCCAGGTTGGCGATCACGTCATCTGCCTCTGGTTAGTCCCCTGTGGCAAGTGTTTTCAATGCCTGAACGGCAACCAGACCCTTTGTGAGGCAAGCATGCCATACTCGTTTTCAGGCACATTGCTTGACGGCACCAGCAGGCTAAAAGACAAGCAGGGGAATACGGTAGCCCAACTGATGTTCACCGGCGGCTTCTCCCAGTACACTGTGACCCCCGAGGATAGCACCATTCCTATAGCCAAAGATGTCCCTTTGGACAAGGTTGCTATCATTGGCTGCTGCGTGCCTACAGGGTACGGAGCGGTGGTCAATGCGGCAAAGGTGAAACCGCGTTCCTCAGTGGCGGTTTTCGGCTGTGGTTGTGTTGGCCTCAGTGCTATTAATGCAGCAGCTCTTGTCAGTGCCTCGCCGCTCATTGCTGTTGACGTCGAGAGTGCTAAGCAGAAGATAGCAACGGACTTTGGAGCCACTCACTTCATAGACTCGACTAAAGAAGACCCCGTGACCAAGATCCAAGAACTCACAGCAAGGAGAGGGGCAGATTACGCTTTTGAATGTGCAGGTGTTCCTGAAGCTCAATTGCAAGCTTTTGGGTCCATTCGGTCAGGGGGAATGCTGGTCTTGGCCGGACTCTCGCCTATGGCAGCCACTATAGCCTTTCCCAGCTTTTTTTGCGCCCTGCTTGAAAAGAAAGTGGTAGGCACGCTCTATGGCTCGATAAAGGTGTCCGTGGACATTCCCAAACTGATCGACCTCTACATGGCTGGCACCATCAAGCTGGACAAAATGGTCGTTCACAAGATCAAACTCGAGCAGATCAACGAGGCCTTTGACGCCATGCTGAAGAGACAGATACTGGGGCGATGGGTAGTCACCATGGAATAAAAATGGCGCCAAGCCATGATTCCCACAGGGGAAGATTAGCATCTGAGCCGCAACGGCTAGACTTCAACTCGAGCTTCGACGCTGGCGCCGCAGTGTATCCTCAACCCTCTTTTCAGCATCCTGCCAAGCGTGATCTCGAGCACCCCGCCAGCGGGCGTAGAGCTCCTCTAAGCGCTCCTTATCCTTCTTGGTCAGACGCTTACGCCGCTTGAGTAGCTCCATTGCCTCTCTAGCCGCCCCAGCCGCCTCGTTAACCTCTTCCGACATCCAGCACCCCCCCAGGATTCCGCACGCCAATGTGGAAAGACTCCAGCAGCCCTATTATAATGGGTGCCAGGCTTTTTGCAAGGGTAAACTTCAATGAGCAACTTGACCCTGGTAAAATTCAATCCTGGAGGAAGCTATGAAAAAGAAGGTTAAGAATAGCACACTGGAGCTTGTTCAAGGCGATATCACTGAAATGGAGACCGATGCCATCGTAAATGCCGCCAACTCAGCGCTAAAGCTGGGAGGTGGTGTTGCCGGTGCCATTGCCCGAAAAGGAGGGCCCAGAATCCAGGAGGAATGCGACCGCATTGGCGGCACTTTTGTCGGCGGTGCGGTGATCACCACCGGAGGCAATCTTAAGGCCGCACATGTGATTCACGCTGTAGGTCCGAGGATGGGTGAAGGGAACGAAGACGAGAAGCTGGGGAACGCTACTCTGAACAGCCTGAAGCTCGCCGATGAGCACCATCTCAAAAGCATCGCCTTTCCCGCCATCAGCACCGGGATTTTCGGCTTTCCCATAGGCAGGTGCGCTGAGATCATGCTCAGCACAGCCATCGCTTATCTCAGCGGTGACACCGACCTGGAAAGGGTCATCTTCTGCCTCTACGATACCGAAGCATACCGCATTTTTGACCGGGAGCTGGAAAATCTGTCTCCATGAGCCAGCCATACTAGGAAAAAGAGGTAAGCAGTCCCCGCCTTTTCACAGGGGCTCAGCGCTCAATCCGCTGTATGCGATAATGTAGTTTTCCCGCTGGTGCCGCCACCTCAACCACCTCACCCGCACCTCGGTCGAGCAGCGCCTTCCCCATAGGTGAAGCGACGGAGATCTTGCCTTTCACTGGGTTAGCTTCCCTGGGGTCGACCAAGGTGTAACGCAGCTCCCCAGTGGAGGAAAGGTCCTGCAGCACTACCGTGCAGCCCAGGGAAATCTTCGCTGTATTCACCTCTTCAGCAGCGACCATCGCTGACTTTAGGGTCTCCTCCAATTCCCTGATCCGGGCCTCGACCAACCCCTGACGTTGTTTGGCCGCTTCCAGGGGGAAATTCTCTCGAAAGTCCTTATCAGCAGCGGCGCGGCGAATCTCATCGACGATCTTGGGGCGCTCTCTTTTTAGAGCTGAAATCTCCTCCTCAAGCGTGCGATACCCTTCTTGACTCAGGATTACAGACTCTCTCGCCTTAACCTTGCGCGCAGGCGGCGGCTTAGGTACTCCCTTCTTCAACCGAAGATGAACGGCAAGGTTGGTCTCGGTGAGCCCTTTCTTTTTGGCATAGGCAAGGAAAGCCCGCACTGGCTCAATTCTCTTCACAGCATTGGCTGAAGAGCCCTCCATCCTCTCGGCGTAGTTAGCCACCTCGTGGGCGGAAAGCCCCCTTAAGGAGCGCTCCATGCCATACCAGCGAACAAACTTGTTTAGCTCCTGCTGATTTTTCTTCCTCTCCTCAGGGGAGAGCGCAGCGAGGAACTGGGTCGCTGCCTCTGCTAGGCTCATATTCTGCCTGTTCATTCTTTAAGCTATTTTAGAAGACATCGGTTTGCGCTGTCAAATGAGTCATGCCTAAGGCAAGCTATCGTGTTTATAGGCGATCTTGAGCAGGGCGAGCATGTTGGGGCCTTTCAGGTCGGTCGCGCCGCAGGCATCGAAGTTGCGGCACACAGTGCAGGTAACACAATACTTATTCACCTCGCTGATATTTACGAACATGTCGCAGGTCTCAGCACTGCGGTCGTACCACTCCTCAAGAAACTCCTCAAGCAGAGGCCAGTGGGCTCTGAAGCCCCTTGACCCCACAAACCTGTTACATCCCTGTTGGATGCGACCAAATCTGCTCCGGGCAAGCAAATCGATAATCATCTGCCTTCACCCCGATACCGAGATATGGAACTCACACACGCCATCTTGGGGCAGCGTCTTTACCATTTCTGTCTTTATCCTATCTCCCGTCTTCTCAGCGGCAGCCTCAAAGCTGGCAAGACAGAGCCCCTTACAGGGAAGCCCCCCTATGCCAGCCTCTTCCAGTGCCTTTTGCACCGAGCAGGCGGAGACCTGTAGCACCAGCTCCTTAGTTGTCGCTTTGGCGATGTTCCAGCGATCGGTGGGCCTTGAGGCCAAAAGGGCGAGCTCAGCATAGCGCTCGAGGCGATGAGGAAAGGATATGCCCGTCTGCTTAGCCACCTTCTCTATCATCTCCCCGGTGCGGTCCAAATACTTGCTATCAGCTAGCTTGATGGTGAGCTTCATCACCCCTCGTCCCAGCCTCTCCATGGCCTCCCGGACAGCGTCTTCATCTTTGCCCTTCACGCTTTCCACCACTGCTTTGATATCGAACTTGGCCATGACCTCATCAACCAGGCCACGGTCAGCATCAAAGGGGAGGAACTTCCCTGGCTCCTCCAGTGTCATCAGTTTTTCCTTTATCGGCTTACCGAATTTCCAACCCATGCTCATTGCTACATACCTCCGCTAGAAGCTCACCTGGACGGCGTTCTTGGGGCAGACCTCAGCGCATTTCATGCAGCCGGTGCACTTATCAAAGCGGACTCCCCGCACTATGAAATGCTCGGGCTCTATTTCCTTGAATTTGTGTGCCCCAGCACTGGTGCCAAGCCCCAGAACATATGTGGGGCAAACCAGCAGGCACTTACGGCAGGAGAGAGGGTCATTACATTTTTCGTCGTTCACGGTGATTGTGGCAAGCATCGCTCATCCCTTTCTGTTGATTTCTACCATACATTGGCCAAGGCGGGAAGGCTAGCCCTCTCCACCAGCGTAATGGCATCTTGGTCGCACTCTGTGACGCACAGGCCACAGCCGAAGCACCGCATTGGGTCGATATAGGCCTTGTTCCTAGTGGGCACGAAGCTCAGCGCCCTGAACTGGCAGCGCTGAATGCAAGAGGCACACCCGTTGCAAAGCTCGGGGTCGATCTCGGCCACGTAATGCCCCTTCCAGAGCACTTTGACCCCGTAGTCCACCCGCACCCTGATGAAGCCGCAGCTGGGATAATCACAGTTGCAGAGCCCGCCGAGATAGGG
>JADFVG010000135.1 GCA_015222405.1 Chloroflexota bacterium | reverse complement strand
TGTGTCAATCAGTGCACCTTTGACGCACATTACTATGATGCCGAGGACGACGAGGTGAGGAGTCGCGAGGAGAACTGCGTCGGCTGCCATCGCTGTGTGGTCTTCTGTCCTACCCAGGCTTTGACCATCAGGAGAAACCCCCTGGACTACAGAGAGAACTATAACTGGCGCCCCGAGGTGATCGAGGATATCATCAAGCAGGCCGAGACTGGTGGCGTCCTTCTCACCGGGATGGGCAACGACAAGGGCTATCGCATCTACTGGGATCACCTGGTTCTCAATGCCAGCCAAGTGACCAATCCCTCCATTGACCCGCTGCGTGAGCCGATGGAGCTTACTACCTACCTTGGGCGAAAGCCAGACAGAGTGGAAATTGATCCCAATTCCTCCAGCCTGAAAACGGAGCTTGCTCCTCAAGTTAAGATCGAAGTGCCGGTAATGTTTGCCGCCATGTCCTACGGCGCGGTGAGCATCAATGTGCACGAGTCCCTGGCCCGGGCGGCCACTGAGGCAGGAACCCTGTGGAACACCGGTGAGGGGGGGCTTCATCCCAAGCTATATGAGTATGGAAACAATACAATCGTCCAGGTAGCATCGGGGCGCTTTGGCGTCCACCCTGAGTATCTCGATGCGGCCAGGGTAGTTGAGATCAAGATCGGACAGGGGGCCAAGCCAGGCATAGGGGGTCATCTCCCCGGTGAGAAGGTAAGTGCCGAGGTATCCTTGACCCGCATGATTCCCAGAGGGACGGATGCTTTATCCCCGGCGCCGCAGCATGATATTTATTCAATTGAGGACCTGGCACAGCTTGTCTACGCTCTGAAAGAGGCGACGAACTATACCAAGCCGGTAGCGGTGAAGATAGCCGCTGTCCATAACTCGGCGGCCATTGCCAGCGGTATGGTGCGAGCTGGGGCAGACATCATAGTTCTCGATGGGCTGCGGGGGGCTACCGGTGCTGCGCCCAAGATTATCCGTGACAATGTCGGCATTCCTATCGAGATGGCCCTCGCTTCGGTGGATACCCGCCTGAGACAGGAGGGCATCCGCAATCAGGCCTCGGTTGTGATCTCAGGGGGAATCAGGAACAGCGGCGATGTAGCCAAGGCGATCGCTCTTGGCGCTGATGCTGTCTATATTGGAACCGCAGCCCTCGTCGCTCTGGGTTGCACCCTATGTCAGCAATGTCATACGGGCAAATGTGCCTGGGGTATCTGCACCACTGACCTCGCCCTGACCAAGAGGGTCAACCCTGACATTGGGGCCAGACGGCTGGCTAACTTGCTCCGCGGCTGGAGCCTGGAGCTTAAGGACATACTGGGGGGCATGGGTATCAATGCCCTGGAGAGCCTGCGGGGCAATCGCCTGCACTTAAGAGGTGTTGGGCTCACCGATACTGAGCTTGAAATCCTAGGAGTAAGGATGGCAGGAAGCTGAGATGGCAAAGAACATTCATGGGAGAAAGGCCGATCCGGTGGCAAAAATTGATGCTAACGGTGTTTTCTATCGTGAGCTCAACGCCAGACTGAGGGATGCAGTCTCCAATGGAACTCAGAGGATTGTGCTTCAAAATGTCTACGGCCAGAGATATATAGGCACAGACTTGGACAAGCCGGTTGAGATTGAGATATTCGGCACTCCGGGCAACGACCTGGGGGCGTTTATGGATGGGCCCCGGATTATTGTTCACGGCAACGCCCAGGATGGTTGCGGAAACACGATGAATAACGGCGAAATAATCGTTCATGGCCACGCCGGGGATATTATTGGCTTGTCAGCCCGGGGAGGAAAAATCTTTGTCCGGGAAGACGTGGGCTATAGGGCTGGCATCCACATGAAGGAGTACCAGGAGAAGAAACCGGTGCTGGTCATCGGTGGCACCGCCCAGGACTTCCTCGGTGAATATATGGCAGGTGGAATCCTGATCCTTCTTGGCCTCGACCTGAAAGAAGGGGAGCGCCACAAAGCCAATTTCATTGGCACCGGGATGCATGGGGGTGTTATCTACTTGAGTGGCACCGTCGACGATTTCCAGTTGGGTAAAGAAGTAGGCATTGCCGAACCGGAAGAGGAGGACTGCCAGATTCTTCAGAAGTTTGTTGGCGAGTTTGCGGCTCATTTTGGCTACGATGCTGGGGGAATATTGAAACTCAAGTTTACCAAGTTGTTCCCTCTCTGGCTCAGACCTTATGGCAGGCTCTACGCTTATTGAGCAAAGGGGTGAGACATGATAGGCCAAGAGACGCGAGAGTTAGAAAGAAAAGTAGTAGCGATTCTGAAAGTTCTGAGCGATTCTCAAGAGCCACTCGGTGGCAGGGTTATCGCCCGTCGGCTGGGCGACCGCGGCATCGACCTAGGTGAGAGGGCAGTGAGGTACCACCTCAAGCTGATGGATGAGCGAGGTCTTACCCGCTCTGTGGGGAGGAGGGATGGCAGGTCAATTACCCAAAGAGGGATCGAGGAATTTAGGAACGCCTTGGTCAGTGACAGGGTAGGCTCCATAGCCGACAAGATCGAACTGCTGGCCTATCGGACCTCTCTGGATCTGGAGAAACGCACTGGTGAGATTCCTATCAACACATCCCTGTTCGCTAAAGGGGAATTCGGCCACGCCCTGGAGGCGATGAGGGACGCCTTTAGCGCCGGGCTTTGTGTCAGTGACCTGGTGGCCGTGGCTTTCGAGGGGGAGAGGCTGGGGGAAGTGCTTGTGCCTCAGGGCAAGGTAGCTTTGGCCACGGTGTCGAGCATCGCGGTGGGCGGGGTTCTGTTAAAGACTGGCATCCCACTGGATTCTAAGTTTGGAGGCATGCTCCAAATTCGGAACCACGAGCCACTTCGGTTTATCGAGCTTATAGAGTACTCAGGTTGCTCCCTGAACCCTTGCGAGTTGTTTATTGCCGGCAAGATGACCAGCATCGGCGAAGTGACAAGGAAGGGCGAGGGCAAGATACTGGCTAACTTTCGCGAACTTCCGGCTCCCTGCAGGACAGTAGCGGAGACTGCTATTGAGAAATTAAAGGAGACTGGCCTCGGCGGCCTGGTTATGATGGGGGAGATGAGTGAGCCACTATGCGAAGTCCCAGTAGGATTAAACAAGGTTGGGGTGATAATTCAGAGCGGGCTCACCCCGGTGGCAGCCGCTGTGGAAGCGGGAATAGAGGTGGTGAATTATGCCATGAGCGGGCTAATCGACTACAGGGAGCTAAGGAGTTTTTGGGACTTATGAGTAACCAGGGTGGAGGATGACTAACCTTGTTCAAAGTATTTATTATAGCTGACGCGACCGACCAGATAAGAGAACTGAGTTCAGGGCTTGCTCATAAGGGGTTCACCTGCTCAATCACTCCCTATGGTGAGAACGCAATCGAGCAGCTCACAGAGCAAGGCCCAGACTTGGTGCTCATAGCTATGGATGGCTCGCTAACCAGCTCGGGCATGAGGAGCCTATTTCACAGGATAACCAAGGAGCGCCAGCTACCGGTTATTGCCCTTCTCTTCAAAGGGGCGCTTGACAGCCTTGATTCACACCTCAGCCTAGACGATTTCGTTGTCGAGCCGTGGGACCTCATCGAGGTGGCGACTAGGGTAAAGCGAGCCCTGTGGCGAACAAACAATGTAGAGGGCAAGGAGTTAATCAAGTGCGGCGACCTGGTGATTGATCTCGGCAGGTGTCAGGTATCCATTAACGCCGGGTTGGTAGCGTTGACCTTCAAGGAATATGAACTTCTAAAGTTCTTGGCTAGCAACAGAGGTCGGGTCTTCACCCGGGAGGCCCTGCTCAACAGGGTCTGGGGCTATGACTACTACGGCGGCGACAGGACGGTAGATGTGCACATCAGGAGGCTGCGGAGCAAGATCGAAGACAGCAGGCATACCTTTATCGAGACGGTGAGGAACATCGGATACAAGTTCAGAGAGGAAGCATAGGCTGGTGTGTGGGATTGTTGCCATCTATGGGGACAACGCCAGCCGTTGGGCATCACATCTGGATACCATGCTAAGTAGGTTGTCCCACCGCGGACCAGATGATCGGGGCACCTATGTAGGGAGCAATATTGCTCTGGGACAAACCAGGCTTTCTATAGTAGACGTGGCTGGTGGCAGGCAACCGATATTTGCCGAGGATGGGCAAAAATGTGTCATATGCAACGGCGAGATCTACAACCACCTAGCCCTGAGGGACGAGCTTTTGCAGCACCAATTCCGCACCAATTCGGATAGCGAGGTGATCGTTCATCTGTTTGAGGAGTTAGATGAGGAATCGGTTTCCAGACTGGACGGGATGTTTGCCTTTGTTGTCTATGATGGGAAAGATATCCTCGCTGCCAGGGATCCCCTGGGGATAAAGCCCCTCTACCAGGGGAGAAGGGATGGTTGCCTGTTCTTCGCCTCAGAGCTCAAGGCACTGGACGGCTTGGTAGATAGTATCCAAGAATTTCCTCCAGGGCACTACTATTCCTCCAAAAAGGGGCTGGTTCAATACTACCGTCTTCCGGAAATCGTAGACCGGAATGACAGTGTAGATGAGACCAGCAAAACGTTGCAACAGAAACTAAGCCAAGCAGTGCAAAAACGCTGGATGTCCGATGTCCCACTCGGTTGCTTCCTTAGTGGTGGCATCGATAGCAGCCTGATCTGTGCTATATCAAAGGAGACCTTCGACCACTTAGACACCTTCTCTGTTGGGCTAGGGGAAGATGCCACAGACATCATATATGCCAGGAAAGTCGCAGACTTTCTCGGGACTGACCACCACGAATACATCTACACCAGTGGGGAGGTCTTGGAGGCATTACCTGATGTGATTTACCATCTCGAATCCTTTGACCCTGCGCTGGTAAGAAGCGCTATCCCCTGTTATTTCGTATCCAAGCTGGCCAAGGACTACGTGAAGGTTATCCTCACTGGAGAAGGTTCAGATGAGGTGTTTGCCGGCTACCATTACTTCAAGCAATTTAGCTGCAAGGAAGACGTTCATGAGGAATCCGTCAGGATTCTCACCGGCCTCCATAATTTAAACCTGCAAAGAGTTGACCGTTCCACTATGGCACACTCGATAGAGGGAAGGGTGCCATTTCTTGATATAGACTTCGTAGAATATGCAATGTCTATTGACCCGCGGTTAAAGCTAACAGGAAAGGGAAGGCGGATAGAGAAGTGGCTCTTGAGGCAAGCCTTCGCCGATTGCCTTCCTGACGAGATCATCTGGAGGCCAAAGGTAGAATTCGCTGCTGGCTGTGGCTCGGAGCGGTTGCTAGCTGAGCTTCTAGAAGATGAAATTACGGATGCTGAATTTGAGCAGGAGAGGAAAAGGCTTGAGGATGTCCAGATTTCGTCCAAAGAGGAACTCTACTACTTCAGGATATTCCGCAGTTTATTCAGTACAGACGTAGATATTAAAGCTATTGGCAGATGGAAAGGCGGTTTCGCCTCAGAAGGCTTGGATCAGTAGGGCAACTCATGTACCTTTTTCCATTTGTAACACAAACTTAACCTGGATGTAATCTGTTTGAAATGTTTGGCTGTTATCCTCCTTGGCGAAAGGAGGATAGCCATGCTTACCAAAAGCAGGGTGCTGAAATGGCTAATGAAAGGAGGGTTAATATTCGCCCTCACTTCACTCATCTGGATGGTGACAAGTAATATAGCTCTGGCGGCTGATCCCACCGGAACCGATACTTTGGCTGATGACCCCGGCGCAGCGGCCGATTATGTCTGGGTGCTGATGTGCGCCTTCCTGGTCTTCCTGATGCAGGCGGGCTTCGCCATGCTGGAGGCGGGCTTCTGCCGGGCCAAGAACGTCGCCAACCTGATGATGAAGAACCTGATGGACTTCGCCATGACCTCCCTGGCTTTTATGGCGATAGGGTTCGCCTTTATGTTCGGTACTGACAAGGCGGGGATAATTGGAAATACAGGTTGGTTTCTTCACGGGCGAGCATATGATGTAAATACCTATCTCCTCTTTATCTTCCAGGTGGTGTTTGCTGCCACTGCGGCCACCATCGTTGCTGGAGCAGTTGCGGAACGGATAAAGTGGAAAGCATATCTAGTTTACAGCGTCATAATAGGCGCCATCATCTATCCTGTCTATGGGCACTGGGTATGGGGTGGTGGCTGGCTTTCTGAGTTGTCCCTCGGCGCGGGGCATATTGACTTCGCTGGCTCTGGCGTAGTGCATACCATAGGTGGTGTTGTAGGGCTGGCTGGGGCCATGGTTCTGGGACCCAGATTTGGCAAGTATGTTAATGGCAAGCCGAGAGCCATACCGGGACATAGCATAGCTTTGGCAGCACTGGGATGCTTCAT
>JADFVG010000134.1 GCA_015222405.1 Chloroflexota bacterium | reverse complement strand
TTGGCTCCCTTCAGCGAGAATTTGCTTTACTGTGCCCTGAATAGCGGATGCGGTTAAGCGCGACTCCGGCAATGCGCTATCCATCCCGGGCAAGGGGCGATATATTTGCTCCAGGCGCTGGATCACCTGGCCGGTGAGTAGCTCCATCTGCTCCCGGTCAGATATGCCGATAGACTCACAGTAGTGGAAAACCTGGCGCGCAATCTTGCTGTGAACAACACGCTGCGGCTTGCTTTCTGCGCTCATTCTGCGCTCTCTCCTGGTTGCTTGCCTCTGTCGGCAACTCCGTGAGCGATGACATTAAGCTCCTCGTTGGAAAAGAGGGGAAGCTGGCTTTTGGAGTTGCGCAGCAGCTTCAGCCTTTCATAGGCATCAGCCTCCTGCTTTAGCTCCTCGATGTCGGCGAAGGCGCGGTAGACACTGGCGAAGCGAATGTAAGCGACGCCATCAAGCTGGCGCAATCTATCCATTACCATATCACCGATGATGGTGGTCGCCACCTCCCCCTTGCCTAACTGGTGAAGCTGAGCCTCGATGTCATCGACTAATTGCTCGATGGCCTCCTGGGATACCGGGCGTTTGGCGCAGGCTTTGCGAAGCCCGGAGGCCATTTTTTCTCGACTGAACTCTTCTCGCCGTCCATCCTTCTTGATCACCAGCATGTTGGTGGCCTGAGTTCGCTCATAGGTGGTGAAGCGAGAGCTACAACTGAGACACTGGCGGCGACGACGGATGCCATCCCCTGCATTTCGCGAGTCAACAACTTTGGAGTCCTCATGGCCACAAGAGGGACACCTCATAAACAACACCCCTGTATATTGGGTAGCTTAAGAATACTACCACAATATATAGTTATTGTCAAGGGTTTTACCACATCATTTAGGGAGGAAAAACAAGAGGGCCATAAGCACCAAAAATGCTTACGGCCCTATCGAGGTCCCGGTTTCTCGGGAACTCAGTGTGGGGTTGAATGGAGGCTATGCTGCTTCATAAGGGGAGCTTCTATGGCTCGCCTTCGCCCTGCAGGACGGCGAAGGAAGGTGGGCACATCCAGCTCGTGCTCTCTCTCCATATTCTGGAGCATCTGGCTCAGCTCCTCATCTTTTCGCACTATTCGTCCTCTTGGTGCGGTGAAGCCAGTGGCGATCAGTGTGATCCTGAGATCGTTATCCATGTTGAGGTCGTAGACGACGCCAAAGATGATGTTAGCGTCAGGATCCACCGCCTTGCCGATGATCTCTGCTGCCTCATTGACCTCAAAGAGGGTGAGGCTTGAGCCGCCACAGACATTAAACAGCACCCCCTTGGCCCCTGACACAGAGACATCGAGCAGGGGACTAGCAAGGGCTGCCTTGGCGGCATCGACGGCACGATTCTGTCCTGTGCCATGGCCGATGGCCATCCAGGCAGGACCTGCATCCTGCATCACCGCCTTGACATCGGAGAAGTCGAGGTTGATGACCCCGGGCACGGTAATCACCTCAGCGATAGCCTGAACGGAATGGCGTAGAACATCATCTGCCATCTTGAAGGCATTTCCCATTGCGGTCTTGTTGTCGCACAGGGTGAGCAGGCGATCATTGGGGATGACAATCAGGGTATCCACCTTCTCCAGAAGGCACTCAATGCCTTCCTCGCACACATCGCGCCGATGTGCCCCCTCAAAGGTGAAGGGTTTGGTGCACACGGCAATGGTGAGAGCCTGTTGTTCTTTTGCCAGTTCAGCCACCACAGGTGCGGCGCCGGTACCGGTACCGCCACCCATGCCAACGGTGATAAATACCATGTCGGCGCCACGGACGCATTCTCTGAGCTCATCGCGGCTCTGCTCCGCAGCCTTCTGGCCCAGGACATGGTTGCCACCGACCCCCAGGCCTCGGGTCATCTTTTCTCCGATCTGGATGCGGGTTGGTGCCTCGGTCAAGAGCAGAGCCTGGGCATCGGTATTCACCCCGATGAAGTCCACCCCCTGAATCTCCTCTTGAACCATGCGAGAGATGGCATTGCAGCCACCACCGCCAAGACCGATAACTTTGATCTTCGCCGGGTTAGGAACGAAGCTTGTTCTTGACATTTCTTCCTCCTTTCTTTGTCGGCTTCTTCATCTCTGGCATTAACCGAAAAGCGCCCTCCTCATGCGGAAAAAGACGCGCCTGAAAGCTTGGCCCATGCTTTTGGTTTGCCAGCCTTGCTCACCTTCGTGCTTACTTGTCCCCCAGAGCAAGAGACCGACACTGGTGGCATAGGCGGGATCGGGGAGAATATCGGCGATGCCATAAACCCCCGTCGGCACCCCCACCCTTACCGGTATCCCCAGCACCTCTTGCCCTAAAGTTTCTATCCCCAGAAGGTTGGAGCTACCACCGGTGAGCACCAAGCCGCAGGGAACCTCTTTGAGATAATCGTTACCAGGTATCTCCAGAGCGATCAGCTTCATAATCTCCTCCACCCGTGCCCTGATAACCTCGCAGAGATCTTGATAGGAGACACTGTAACCGTTCTCCATCCTCAGAGTGTTGGGTTCCTCCTCCTTGCCGTTGTAGACGGGCATTATGCTGCCATGCCTCTTCTTCATCTCCTCCGCCACCTCAAAGGGCAGTCCGAGGCCGATGGCGATGTCTCTGGTCATCTGATAGCCAGCTACAGGGAGAATAGAGGTATGCCAGATGCTGCCGCCCCTGAAGATAGCTACGTCGGTGGTGCCACCGCCGACATCGGCCAGGATAACGCCTGCCTCCTTTTCATCCGGCCGCAACACCGCCTCGCCGCTGGCAAGAGGTTCGAGAATCAGGTCTTCAATATCGACACCAACACCCCGGATGCACTTAACCAGGTTCTGGACTGAGGCTACTGCGGCAGTTATAACATGGGTTTCCACATCCAGCCTGAAACCATGCATGCCAACCGGGTTTTTCACTCCCACCTGACCATCCAGGGCATAGCCTCTGGGGATAACGTGGAGCAATTTCCTGTCGCTGGGGACAGCAACAGTGCGGGCGGTCTGAAGCACTCGCCTCAGGTCGTCGGGGCGAACCAGCCGGTCACCGCGTGAGATTGCAACCACCCCTCGATTGTTTAGCGAGGTGATATGCCTTCCCGTGACCCCGACGTAGGCGGCGTCCATCTTGAGCCCGCTGGCTTGCTCCGCCTTCCTCACCGATTGCCTGATGGACTGTTTAGCCTCGGTGATATTGACTACCAGGCCCTTGTGTAACCCCCGGGAAGGGGTAACGCCAACCCCCAGAACCTGAAGCCCATTTCCCTGGCCTATGTTGGCAATAATGCTGCAGACCTTGGTTGTGCCAACATCGATAGCAGCAACGACTTCGTTTTTCGCCATTTACTTCCTCCTTTCGAGTAATCTTTGGCGACCTTTTGTCTAGGGATCACTACATGTTAAGCACCCCCTTTGGTTCCAGTATTAATTGTTAACGATTGCGAAGGGGCGGGGCTGTGTCACTGCTTACAGCTTCTGGCAAGGACACTTTCGCCTCTAGGCTATGGTCCTGCTGTCAGGCAGGACACCGCCCTATGCTCCCTCAAAAACGAGCGCTTCTCAGAAGCGCTGACCTTTCGCTGCTAGATGCGCTCGGCCACCCTCATTTTGGCACTCCGACTGCGCGGATTGGCCTCAATCTCAGCAGGCGAAGGGACAATCGGCTTCTTGTCAATCAGCCTGAGGGTAGCCTTGTGACCGCAGACACAAACCGGTGTCCGCGGAGGACAGATGCAATCTCGCGATTCTCGATTCAAGTACTCCTTGACCAGGCGGTCTTCCAGAGAGTGGTAGCTAATGGCTACTAGTCTGCCGCCGAAGCCGAGGAGGTGGACTGTCTGTTCAAGCGCCACCTTAAGGTGCTCAAGTTCTTGGTTCACAGCGATACGCAGTGCCTGAAAGGTCTTGGTGGCGGGATGAATCCTGCCCCTAATACCAACGGCCCTCTGCACCACGGCAGCAAGCTCAAGGGTGGTATTTATGGGGCGACTGGCCACGATAGACCTTGCTATGCGCCTGCTTCTGCGTTCCTCACCATAGTTAGCGATGATTGCAACCAGCTCCTGCTCGGAGAAAGTGTTGACGATGGTGGCTGCGGTAAGTTCTTGAGCGGGGTTAAAGCGCATGTCAAGAGGGGCATCAAAGCGAAAGCTGAAGCCACGGCTGGTATTGGCGAGCTGAAAGGAGGAGAGGCCAAGATCAAAAAGGATGCCGTGGACGGGTTGGAAGTCCAGTGTGGAGCAGATATCTTCCAGATTTTTGTAATCATTGTTGATTAAGAAAGCTGCCTTGCCATAAGGGAGAAGCCTTTCTTTAGCCTGAGCAATGGCTTGGGGATCGAGATCGATGCCAAGAAGCTGCCCTCCTGGCGAGCTATGCTCCAGTATGGCAGAAGCATGTCCTCCCTGGCCTACGGTGCAATCGATATAGCGCCCTCCTGGCTGAACTAGAAGGGCATCGATAACCTCATCGCGGAGGACAGGGATATGGATGAACTCTTCCAATTGTAGCCTCATTCTCGCAGCTCCATCCCCTCTGCAAGCTGCCATCCTTGCTCATCCATCAAAGCCTTCTCAGCGTCCCATTGCTCTTTGCTCCAGATCTCTACGGAGGTATTGACACCGGCGATGACTACCACATCTTTGATGTCAGCATAATGGCGCAGCGGGGTGGGGAGGAGAACCCTCCCCAGCCGGTCGAGCTCCTCGGTGAAGGCAGGGGAATAGATGAACCTGCTTATCCGCCGCAGTTTCTCTTTAGCGATCAGCGGGGTGGTATGCTTCTCGGCTATCTCCTGCCACATCTTTAGGGGATAAACATTGATGCAGCGATCAAAACCCTGGGCAAGCACCAACCCAGCCTTGAGTTCCTCCCTGAACTTTGCTGGGATGGCTATTCTGCCCCGGTCGTCGATTCTGTGCTCGTAAGTTCCTAAAAACATGCTTTCTTAATCCCCAAAATACACCCTGTTAATCCATATTGATCCACATCTTACCACAATTCTCCACATTTTGTCAATACCTTTCCCACCAATTTTTCAAATTCGCTGCTCTTTGCAATAGCGCCACTTCATGCTATAATCGCAGAAGCTTTAGTCCAAGTGCTTTGGAATTGCGATGCTTACCGCAGGGATACTCACCATCAGTGATAAGGGTTCGCGAGGCGAGCGGGAGGACGAGAGCGGCAAGGCAATCAAGAAGCTCCTTGCCCTTCTCGGTGCCCGCCTAGTAAAATATGACATCGTGCCTGATGAGAGGGAAATCATCTCGCAAAAGCTCATCCAGTGGGCGGATGAGGAGGACATCGATCTCATTATCACTACCGGGGGTACGGGATTGAGCCCCCGTGATGTTACCCCTGAGGCTACATTGGCGGTGGTGGAAAGGATAGTGCCTGGGTTGGCTGAGACGATGAGAGCCGAGAGCCTGAAAAAGACGCCCATGGCGATGCTGAGCCGGGGGGTGGCTGGTATTCGCCGGGGGAGCTTGATTATCAATCTCCCCGGCAGTCCCAAGGCGGTGCAGGAATGTCTGGAGGTGGTCCTTCCCGCTTTGCCCCATGCCATGGAGGTTCTCAAGGGCGAAGCAGTTGAGTGCGGGAGAGAGCTGGAGGAGGGCTGAATGCGCATCGATATTGTGACCCTTTTCCCCGATATGTTCAGCGGACCGTTTGCTGAAAGCATCATCAAAAGGGCCATTGACCGGCAACTGGTGAATATTGCCATCCATAACCTGCGGGACTATACTGCGGATAAGCATCACGTCGTCGATGACTATCCCTACGGGGGTGGTCCGGGGATGGTGCTCAAGCCGGAGCCGCTCTTTGCCGCAGTAGAGGCGATAAAGGGGGAAGAGGAGGTGCCTGTTATCCTGCTCACGCCTCAAGGTCGATTGCTTCGCCAGGAGGTAGTTGATGAGCTCGCAAGTTACGAACGGATGGTCCTCATCTGTGGCCACTACGAAGGGGTGGATGAGAGAGTGCGGGAGCACTTGGTCAGCGATGAGATCAGCATTGGTGATTATGTGCTCAGTGGAGGGGAGCCTGCCGCCATTGTGCTGGTCGATGCCGTGGTAAGGCAGCTTCCTGGCGCTCTCGGCTCAGAGGCCTCAGCAAGTGGGGGCTCTCATGTCACCGGACTTTTGCAGCATCCGCAATACACCCATCCTCAGGTGTATCGGGGATGGGAAGTGCCGATAGTGCTGCTCTCCGGGAATCATGCCCAGATCGCCAAATGGCGGCGGGAGCGATCCATCATGCGCACACTGAGGCAGCGCCCGGATCTGCTAGAGAAGGCAGAACTTACCCCGGAAGAGAAACGAAGGATAAGAGAACAGCCAGTAAAGCTAAGATAAACGGCAAAAGAAATTGTTTATTATAGAAAAGGTTGCATAGAGATGGACATTTCTACATTAGTCAGACCGGAGCCAAATCCCAATATCCCAGTCATCAGCCCCGGCGATACGGTTAAGGTGAGCATCAGGGCGAAAGAAGGGCAGCGGGAGCGGTCTCAGGTTTTCCAGGGGGTGGTGATCAGGGTGAGAAAGGGCGGTGTCAACGCCAACTTCACAGTGAGGCGTGTTGCCTATGGGGTTGGGGTGGAACGCACCTTTTTCCCTCATTCTCCTTCGTTAGAGAAGGTGGAAGTACTGCGGCATGGCAAGGTGCGTCGAGCTAAGCTCTACTACATGCGGGGGCTCACCGCCAAAGCGGCGCGACTCAAAGAGAGAAGGCCCAAAGAGGAGCGCAAGCAAGATTAGGAAAAAGGCGAGCTATCCCTATCGCCTTTTTCTGGGGAGAAGGGATGAGCTATGCTGAGGTTGCGGTCAATTCTCCTGGAGTGCAGCAGAAAACCTTTAGTTATGCTGTGCCTCCTGATATGCCCCTGGTGGTAGGTCATGCGGTATGGGTTCCCTTTGGCCCCAAGGTGGTTCAGGGCATCGTCTTTGAGTTAACGGCGTATCCCGCGGTAGAAGAGACCAGGGATGTCATCGGCATCATCGATCCCCAGCCGATTCTATCTCCGGTGCAGGTCGAGCTGGCGCGCTGGATCAGCGAGCGCTATCTTTGTCCCCTTTTCGATGCCGCTGGCTTGATGTTGCCCCCTGGATTTGAGCGTAAGGTGCTCACCTTTGTCTCCCTCGTTGCTCGTCCCTCGGAAACTATCATCTCTTCGCTAAGCTCCTCCCAGAGGGGGCTTATCAATCTTCTGCAGCGGAAGGGCAAGGTGGAGATAGCAGAGGTGGAAAAGGCCGTGGGCAAGAAAAAGGCCAGGACGGTTATTGCTCAACTGGTCCGAAAAAAGCTGGTGGCAAAAAGCCAGGAGCTGGAGAAGGTTAAGGTTAGGGCTAAGGCTGTGCCCTATCTTCGCCTTGCCGTCGGAGTGGAGAGAGCACGCCAGGAACTCTCCAGGATGAGGGCAGCGCCCAAGCAAGCGGAGCTTCTGCAGCTTCTGTTGGCAGAATCTGGCCCCATCCCCCTTTCCCAAGCGAAAGGGCATGTCGGCTGTCCCCGTTCAGTGGCGGAGGCGCTGAGAAAAAAGGGGCTCGTCAGCATCGAGCAGGTTCAGGTGCACCGCGACCCCCTGGCTCACCGCACTTTTCCACCTCTACCCCCTCCCACTCTTACCACAGCGCAAGAAGCGGTTTGGAGGGAGATCAAAGCAGCCTTTGAGGGCGAAAAGGGTGATCATCAAAAGGCGCCCATTTTCCTGCTCCACGGCGTCACTGGAAGCGGCAAAACAGAAATTTACCACCGTGCTCTGGAGAAGGCAATCTCGCTGGGCAAGCGAGGTATCGTCCTCGTCCCTGAGATTGCCCTCACCCCACAGACCATCGATCGCTTCGCCTCGCGCTTTCCTGGGAAGGTAGGCGTGTTTCACAGCAAGCTTTCAATGGGGGAGCAGTTTGATGAGTGGTGGCGGATTAAGGCGGGGGCCTTCGATGTCGTCATTGGCTCCAGAGGGGCGATCTTCGCCCCCCTGCCTGACCTGGGGCTTATCGTCATCGACGAGGAGCATGAGTGGACCTATAAGCAGCAGGAGCAGTCGCCGCGCTATCATGCCCGCGATGTAGCTATCAGGCTGGCTGAGCTCAGTGGCTCGGTGGTGATCCTGGGCAGCGCTACACCTGACATCGTCAGCTACTATCGGAGCCAAATTGGCGACTATCGTCTGTTAGAGCTGCCGGGGCGGATCGCCAGGGCTGAGAGAAGGGACGAGGACCTGCTGCCCAAGGTGGAAGTTGTTGACCTCAGGGAGGAGCTAAAGGCGGGGAACAGGAGCATCTTCAGCAGGTCGCTGGCGAGGAGGATGGAGCAGGCCTTAGCCGCGGGAGAGCAGGTTATCCTCTTCCTCAATCGCAGGGGCACCTCCACCTTTGTTCAGTGCCGCGATTGTGGTCATGTGCTTCGCTGTCGCAGATGTGATGTTGCGCTGACCTACCACTCAGTAGGGGAGGACCTGGTTTGCCATCAGTGCAATTATCGCGCCCCGGTCCCTGACGTTTGCCGTCAATGTGGCAGCAAGCGGATCAGGTTTCTTGGCATCGGCACCCAGAAGATAGAGGAGGAGACTGCCCGTGCCTTCGCCGAGGCAATTCTGCTGCGCTGGGACCGCGATGCCACCAGAGGCAAGCACTCCCATGAGGAGATCCTAGATAAGTTTGTCGCCCATGAGGCAGATATCCTCATTGGCACCCAGATGATCGCCAAGGGGTTAGACCTGCCCCTGGTTACCCTGGTGGGGGTGATCAATGCCGATATCAGTCTTCACCTCCCCGATTTCCGAGCCAGCGAGCGAACCTTTCAAATCCTGAGCCAGGTTGCAGGCAGGGCGGGGAGGGGAGCACGGGCAGGTCACGTCGTTATCCAGAGCTACACCCCGGCGCACTATGCCATCGCCTGCGCCGCCAAGCATGACTATGGCTCCCTTTATCACCAGGAAATCACCCTCCGCCGCCAGTATTCAAACCCTCCTTTCAGCCGATTGGCGCGCCTCCTTTACACCCATCCCAGCAATGCCCAGTGCCAGAGGGAAGCTCAAAGAATGCGCCACCTCCTCGAAGAAGAAAGGGACTCCTGGGGCATGGCGGATATCTCCCTGATTGGGCCCTCCCCGGCTTTTACCCCCAGGATTAGGGGCAAGTTTCGCTGGCAGATTGTTGTTCGAGGCGACGATCCGGTTCACCTTCTGGCTCAGGTGCCCATGCCTCAAGGCTGGATAGTGGACATCGACCCGGTGAGCCTGCTTTGACAGGGAAGCACCTCTGGGCTATAATCTTTTAATGTTGTTCCGCTCTGGAAATAATTGAGGTTTGCGTATTCGATGGCGGTTCTTCCTATCGTTGGTCATTCCCATCCCGTGCTTCGCCAAAAGGCAAAGCGGGTGAGGAATATCGATGGCTCTGTGCAGCGACTCATCGATGATATGGTGGAGACGATGCACGAGGTTGAGGGCGTGGGGCTGGCAGCACCCCAGGTCGGGGTTTCGCTGCGGGTGATCGTTATTGAGCTGCCGGGCGAGGAAACCCTGGCTCTGGTCAATCCTCAGATAGTGAAGAGGTCCGGGGAGCGCGAGGTTGTGGAGGGGTGCTTGAGCGTTCCCGGTTATCGAGGGGAGATCAAGCGCTCGGTCAAGGTAGTGGCTAAGGGATTGGACCGCCATGGCAGGGAGGCCCGGATCAGGGGGGAGGAGCTCATGGCCCAGGTCCTGGAGCATGAGCTCGACCACCTGAACGGTGTTTTATACATTGACCATCTGGAAAGCATGGATAAGCTATCAAAATTAGAGCCGGGGGCTGAAGCAACTGAAATATAGGCATGTCAACCCTCACCAGCCGGGGCGGGACTTTTTTCGAGCTATGACGTTGTCTCAAAAGTCTCGCTCTTTTCGGGAAATGGGGGCTTTTTACAAAAAGGATTGCTGATGAAAGGCAAGCAGCGCCTAAGGGCGAAAAAAGAAACCTTTGACATCTTACTGCGGCTAAGGGACTTCCTCAGCCAGCGCTCCATTGAGGCGTACCTCACTGGTGGCTTCGTGCGCGATGCCTTGCTGGGGGAGGAGGGTTATGATATCGATATCGTCGCTGCAGCCAGTGCAATGAAACTAGCCTCTGAGGTAGCCGGGGCCCTCGAGGGTAAATATGTCTCTCTGGATGAGGCAAACGAAATAGCAAGAGTAGTTTTGCGTCGGGAAAGACCCCTTCATCTCGATTTCTCCACCATGCGCGGCAGCATCGAGGAAGACCTCTCCCAGCGGGACTTCACCATAGATGCCATCGCCGTAGACCTGAACGATATCGAAAAGCCGAGCCCCCCGTTCATCGATCCCTTTGGCGGCGAGCAAGACCTGAGGAGAGGGGTGGTGCGCGCCATCAGCGAGGAAGCCTTTGTCCGTGATCCAGCACGCCTCCTTCGTGGCCTGCGCCTGGCTGCTGAATTTGGCTTTTCTATCGATAATGAGACCAAAAAACAGATCGAGGGCCACCACCAGCTTATTACCACGGTAGCAGCGGAGAGGGTGAGAGACGAACTTTGCCGCCTTCTTGCTGCTCCCAGGGCTGCCCAGTCGCTGCGCTTGCTCGATGAGCTGGGCCTGCTTCTGGATATTTTCCCTGAGCTTTCCGCAACCAAAGGTGCAGAGCAGCCCAAGGAGCACTTTTGGGATGTCTTTGAGCACTCGGTAGAAACCGTGTCTGCTATCGAATTTGTGCTCAGGATTGGAAGCTTGGCTTATTATAATGAGGGAATCTTAGCTCTTGTTCCCTGGTCTTCGGAATTAGAGCGGCATTTCGAGGAGAAGGTAAGCAGCGGTCATAGCAGGAAGACATTGCTCAAGCTCGTTGCGCTGCTCCATGATGTGGCCAAGCCCGCGACCAAGTCTATTGATGAAAAGGGCAGGATGCGCTTCCTTGGACATGCGAAGGAGGGGGCGACGGTTGCTGAGGGGATTATGGAGAGATTGAGGTTCAGCGCCCGGGAGAAGGAGATGGTGCGAAAAATGGTGCTGCATCACCTGCGTCCGGGGCAGCTATCGGGGGAGGGACTTCCCACCCGCCGCGCCATCTATCGCTACTTCAGGGATACCGGGAATGTGGCCATCGATACCATCTTCCTCAATCTTGCCGACCATCTAGCAACCCGGGGGCCTGAGCTTGATTTTGAGGAGTGGCGGCAGCATGCCGAAAAGCTGGCCTATGTTCTGGAGGAGCGCTTCAGGGAAGAGAGCATCGTAGCGCCACCCAAGCTGATCGATGGGCACGATGTAATCGATAGCTTCGACCTGATACCAGGTCCTAAGATAGGGGAGCTTTTAGAGGCAGTGCGCGAAGCGCAGGCTGCGGGGGATATCACTACCAGGGAAGAGGCGCTTGCTTTCGTCCAAAAGCAACTTTCCCCTGAGGGAGCACCAAAAGCAAAACAGTCATAATCTACCATAGCCTAAAGGTTGAAAAAGGCGAAAAGAAAAGATGGGAAGAAGAAATAGGCTGACGCTAATAGGCATCATTCTGCTGGTTGCCTTCGCCTCCTGCGTGCTGCTGATCGACAAGATCGACCTGCCGCTCATTGGTGAGAGGGATGGGATGAAGCTGGGTCTCGACCTGCAAGGGGGCACCAACCTGATATATGAAGCTGACTTCAGCGATATCCCCAGCGGGGAGCGCTCGAGACGCCTGGACGAGATCAAGCGAATTATTGAAAGGCGCATCAATAAATACGGGGTTGCCGAGCCCGTTATTCAAACTATGGGTAGCGATCGCATTTCCATTCAGCTTCCCGGGGTTACCGATGTTGATGAGGCCAAGGACTTGGTGGGCAAAACTGCACTGCTGGAGTTCTGGGATCAGACCGGAGGGGCCAGTGCCGCTGTGACTCAAGAGGCAAAAGCTGGGGATGCCCAGATAGTAGTGAATGATGCCGGCAGGTTTAGCGTCGGCGATATCATCACCATCGGGCCGTGGCAGGAGGCCTGGGACGAGGATGCGTTGACGGATGCCAGGACGATAACAGATATCGACCAGGGCACCAACACGCTTACGCTGGACTCTGAGCTTGACTTGGATCACGAGTTTGGCGAGGCGGTGCAAGTGTGGCTCCCAGCTACTGGTACTATCGATGGAGAGGAGAAGCCGCTCACCGGCATCTATCTTAAGGACGCTGAGGTCGACATACAGGGTCGGACTAATGAGCCGGTGGTACGTTTTGAGTGGGACTCTGATGGTGCCGAGCTCTTCTCGCAGATCACCGGCCGCCTCATCGGTATGCCTCTGGGTATCGTCCTCGATAGCGAGCTTATCTCTGCGCCAGTGGTCAGGAGCCAGATCAGGGAAAGCGGCATCATCGAGGGCCTTGATGTCGGCGAGGCACAAAGGCTAGCCATCCAACTGGACACCGGCGCATTGCCCGTTCCCCTTACTCTGGTGCGTGAGCAGACGGTGGATGCCACCCTTGGCGAAGACTCGCTGGACAAGAGCCTGATAGCTGGGATAGTAGGGTTGGCACTGGTTCTGGCGTTCATGATCATCTATTATCGCCTGCCCGGTGTTTTGGCCAGCTTTTCCTTGCTCATCTATACCGCCTTTGTCCTCTCCATCTTCAAGATGGTTCCGGTGACCCTCACCCTGGCTGGTCTTGCCGCCCTGATCATCTCCATAGGCATGGCTGTTGATGCCAACATCCTCATCTTCGAACGGACAAAGGAGGAGCTAAGGGCGAGGAAGGGGCTGAAGGCTGCTATCGAAGCTGGGTTTGACCGTGCCTGGCCCTCCATCCGTGATAGTAATGTTTCTACCTTTATCACCTGTGCCATCCTCTACTGGTTTGGGGACCAGTTCGGCGCTGCCCCGGTGATGGGGTTTGCCCTAACACTTTTTGTCGGTGTGGCAGTGAGCATGTTTACCGCGATCATTGTTACTCGCACCTTTCTCCGCGTCATTGTCCTAACTCCGGTGGTAAGGAGGGTGGGTCTATTTCGACCATGATTGCGCTTCAGGGGAGATGTTGAATGATCGACTTTGTGGGTAAAAGGAAATGGTACTTCCTGTTCTCGGCGCTGGTGATCCTGGTCGGGGTCATTTCCCTCATTGCCTTTGGTCTCAAAGGGGGAATCGAGTTCACCAGCGGTTCGACGATGACCATAGACTTTGAGCAGACTGTGGAGCAGGCGGACCTTCGTGATGAGATGGCCAATCTGGGACAAGACGATGCCATCATCCAGCGTACCGGGGAAGACGATTTCCTCATCCGCACCAGGGAGCTAGAGCCGGAGGTGAGGGATCCAGTGACCGGCGAGGTGATAACGCCCTCGGAGCAGCAGATGATTGAGGAGGGCTTGGAGCTGAGGTTCGGACCCCTGATCGTTAGCGACTTTTATTCCGTTTCCCCCAGCATGGCCAAGGATATCGGGCGCAATGCCGCCATCGCAGTGGTCGTTGCCGCAGTGGGCATCCTGCTCTATATCACCTGGGCTTTTCGCCGGCTGGTGAAATCCTTCCGTTTTGGCGTCTGTGCCATAGTGGCGCTGGTTCATGATGTCCTGGTTGTTCTGGGCATGTACGCCCTTCTTGGTGCGTTCTTTAATCTGGAGATCACTGTCATGTTTATCATGGGTGTCCTTGCCATCATCGGCTATAGCGTAAATGACACCATCGTTGTCTTCGACCGCATCCGGGAGAATATGGCGAAAAGGTCTGGCAGGGACATTGAGGAAACGATTAACAACAGCATTCTGGAGACATTGGGGCGCTCCCTCAACACCAGCCTAACCTGTCTCTTCGTCCTCCTTGCCCTGTTCCTCTTCGGCGGGGCAACCATCCACAACTTTATCCTCGTCTTGATTATTGGGGTCATCTCCGGCACCTACAGCTCGGTGTGCATCGCCAGCCAGCTATTGATCGTGTGGGAGAAGGGGGGGCTGGGTAGGCTCTTCAGGCGGGTGCGGCCGAGGCGAGTGCAGCTCAAAGAGGCATAAAAATGTTCCGCACCAGAACCAGCGCCGCTGGGCTTTCTATCATTTCCAATAGCTTCTTGATATTGCTTAAGGTGGTTGCGGGCATCCTCAGCGGCAGCATCAGCATTATCGCTGAGGCGATTCACAGCGGCATAGACCTCATGGCGGCGGGCATTGCCTATTTCAGCCTGCGGCTAGCAGGAAGGCCTGCGGATCGGGAGCACCCCTTCGGTCATGGCAAGGTAGAGAATGTCAGTGGCACCATAGAGGGTGCCCTGATCTTCGTCGTCGCTGCCTTCATCGGTTATGAAGCGGTGAGGAGGATCATAAGAGAGGAGGCACTCCAGTTTTTGACTTTAGGGATTGCGGTAATGGCAGTCTCTGTGGTGGTGAACATTATTGTTTCCCGCCACCTGCTGCGGGTTGCCAGGGAAACCGACTCCATAGCTCTGGAGGCCGATGCCCGCCATCTCACCGCCGACATCTACACCTCGTTGGGGGTACTGGTGGCGCTAGTGGTGGTGCAAATAACGGGGCTTAACGTTCTCGACCCTATTATTGCCTTAATGGTCGCTCTTTTCATCCTCAGGACAGCATATGACGTGACGAAGAGAGCCGTTGGTGGCCTTGTCGATGTCAGGCTTCCCGATGATGAAGAGGCGCTCATAGCCTCTTGCATCATGGAGCACTTTGGGGAACTTCTGGGCTTCCATGAGCTGCGCACCCGAAAGGCGGGAAGGGAAAGACACATCGACCTTCACCTGGTAGTAGCCAAGAGCGCTAGCGTGGAGGAGGCGCACCGCCTGTGTGACCACCTAGAGAGCGACATCAAGTGTAAGCTCCTCCACTCCACAGTAATCATCCACATCGAGCCCTGTGAGATGGAATGTGAGGAGTGCTCCACTTCCTCCTGCCCCTTGGTGCAGAAAAGTTAAGCGAGACTCTCTTTCTCAGCCTAGTTTGTGGATCTCCTTTATCGCCTCAAGAAGTCTGTCAATGGAGTGAGTCGTCCCTGCCTGGGGAGGTGGACCCAGGGGATCGACTATCTCAGGGTTGCCGAGGAGGACATCGAAGGTGGCCCTCACCGAGGAGGCCAGAGCAGGCAAGCTGTAGCCTCCCTCCAGGGTGAGGACGATTCTCCCGTGGCAAAGCTCCTGAGCGAGCTTCCTTATGATGCCAACCATCTGGGCATAGCCACTAACGCTCAATTGCATCAGCGATATGTCATCACTCCAGTGGCCATCATAGCCAGCGGAGACCAGTATCAGCTGGGGGTGAAAGCGCCTTGCCACCGGCATCAGTATCTCCTCAAAAACCCGCAGGTACTCATTATCGCCACACCAACCAGGCAGAGGAACGTTAACCGTATAGCCCTCCCCCAAACCATCCCCCGTTTCATCAAAGCGACCGCTCCCGGGATAGAAGGGATACTGGTGGGTTGAGAAATAGAGGACACTGGGGTCATGGTAAAAGGTGTCCTGGGTTCCATTGCCGTGATGGACATCGAAGTCAACGATCATGATGCGTTCCAGGCCGTAGCTATTGATGGCATACTTGGCAGCGATGGCGATGTTGTTGAACAGGCAGAACCCCATCGCCTCCCAGCGCAGGGCGTGGTGTCCCGGGGGTCTGACCAAGGCGAAGGCGCTTTCCACCTCGCCGCTCATGACCCCATCAACGGCTTTGATGACACCACCAGCAGCATAGAGTGCGGCATCGTAGGAGGCTGGCGAGACCACAGTATCGGCATCAAGCAAGCCGCCACCCCTTTCGGCAAACGCCTGGATATAAGAGATAAGTCCCATGGAGTGCACCGTTGACAGCTCCTCCTGCGAGGCGGCTCGTGGGGCAAGAGGGACAAGCTGCGCCTTCACCCCCGCCTCCTCAAGGAACCCCATAATCTCTACCAGCCTTTGGGCATTCTCCGGGTGTTGCCAAGTATCATGCTCCAGGTAAATAGGGTCGTAGACCAGTCCTACGCTCAAGGTTTCTCCCTCCCGTGTAATAATACCAAACCGAGCACCGCCAAGCAATGAACCGATTGCCCAGGGGAAATTGCTGTGCTATACTCCCCACGGAGGATGGAGATGCCCCTAGATCTGGCCCAGGTTGTATCCCAGATAAAGGGGTTGGCGGCAAGGCTCAAGGCAGGCCAGAGGGAAAGGGAGCAGCACCTTGAGCTTGCCCTGGGGACTCTTCGCTCTCAAGCTGCCGACATCCAATCTTTGAGGAGCAAGATTGCCGCCAGCAAGACCACCTGGCTTGTCGCTGGGCTGACTCAGGGGCTTGACCAGCAGTATGAAGCGCCCCCTCGCCCTCAGGATTTCACCGTTCTCGCCACTGATGGCTCCCATATCGATGTTGACCGCCATAGCTCGGTGCCATGCTACCTGATCAATATTGGCACCGCCGTGCTCCATTACGGAGAAAAGGCGGATGCCTCCCTTTTCAGTGAGCCGGCTGTCTTTTCCGGCGACGAGCTGGTCATCTTGGACCCCGTTGGCGGAAACAGGGTGGAGCTTATCGAAGGGGCGCTCCTTGGTGTCAAGCGAAGCGTTGAGGAGTGCGCCGCGGTTGCAAGAACGGCAAACGAGCTTCCCCCGGAGAGACCAGCCCTCGCTTTGCTCGATGGCTCGCTTATCCTGTGGGGCCTGACGGGGCAGCGCTTCCCCGAATTTGTCCGCGAGGCGCTCCTGGAACAAGGATTTCTAAAAGTCCTCGACAGTCTGAAGGGGCTGAGCCAGGATAGAAATTTTGCCCTTGCCAGTTACATTAGCTTCCCCCGCAGCGCCGATGTGGTCAATGCTTTGAGAGTTGCCCTTTGCCCCTATGACCCCGCCGACTGCGACCGCCACTGCTCAGGAAAGCGACCCGCCGCAGGGAGGGAGTGCGATGCTGTCGCTGGCATTCAAGACCGCGACCTCTTTCGAATGCTTCTAGGCTTTGGTGAGAGGTCGCCGGTCTTTATCAGCGGTTCCCCATTTATGAAGAAATACTATCGGGAGCATGAGATTCATTTCTTCTACCTGAAATTGGAAGAAGAGGTGGCCAGGGTTGAGATGCCGCGCTGGGTGGCGGAGAGGGAGGAGCTGGTAGACCTGGTTCATGCCCTGGTCCTCGACCAGTGTCGGCGCGGGCATGGCTACCCGGTGGCGCTGATGGAGGCCCACGAGAAGGCAGTGGTGACCAATGCCGACCGGGAGCGCTTCTGGGAGCTTGTTGAGATTGCTCTCTTTGAGGATGGCCTGGAGGTCAGAAGCTCAGGCAAAAGGATGAGCAAGAGGCTGAGGTGGATTTGACTTGAGGAGGGAAAATTATGGCTAACCACATCATCGTTCAAGCTCGAACTCCGGAAGACAGGGAGGACTTTCCCGTTCTCTTCATTATGTCTGCTCCGACTTACCTCCCTGCGCTCCTTGGAGCTAATGTGGATAAGCTTATGAGAAGCCTCTTCCGCTATAAACGCACTCTTTTTAGCTTTGAACATATGCGCTGCGTGAAAGTCGACGGTAGGAACGCCGGTATGTATCTCGGCTATGATTGGAGAGCGAAAAAGAAGGAAGATCCTAAAACGGCCGAGTTGCTGGCCAGATACATGAAAGAGGAATTCACCGCTCAACTTCCACATTTGATATGGGCTGGCTCTGTCTTATGCGAAATAGAGGACGGCACATTTTATATCAGCAATATAGCTGTCTATCCAGAATTCAGGAGCAGCGGGCTGGGTACAAGCCTTTTATTGGATGCTGAAGAAGCAAGCAGAAAACTGGGGGCAAAAAGTATCGCACTAGATGTTGAGACAGATAATGAAGGTGGTATTAGGCTGTACAAAAGGATGGGATACGATATCATAGGAGAGCCGAAGGGAACCGTAATCAATGGGGAGGAATTTGAGTTTTTCAGGATGTGTAAGGATATATCATAGCCAGAGAGAAGGCAAGAAGCCGCCCCGGGTAAAAGACTTCGAAAAGGCGTTGCAAGAGCTATGATTAAGGGAATTGAAGATCAAGTTTTTCAAATGTATGAGAGTATAAGGCTTGGCACAAATCCCATTTGCAAAGACTGTATAGCCAAACATGAGGCTATGGGAAGACCTCTTTATAAGCCAGCATCAATTTGGCATGTTGGGAACAAGTTTGAGGATGATGAGAACAAGATAATCTTTGTCGGAAAACCAGCAAGGGGCGAACTAGGCATGGAAACCGGGCACGGATACATTGATACTCGCGAGTGTGGGGAAAAGCTCTTTTTTGAAAAAAGTTGGCCTTACTGGAGCTACACGAGAGAGATCGCATCGAGAATTTACGGGACATCTGAGGAGGGATGGGAACATATTGCATTCACTAACATTGTGAAGTGTAACAACTCAGACACTACTGACGCAGCCACTACAGAGATGAAGGAAAATTGTCTGAACAAGCTTGGTGTTTTGTGGCGTGAGATAGAAGTTCTGAAACCTAAACGAATAATCTTTTATACACACTGGTTTTATGATGATTATATAGATCGGTTCAGATTTGGCGACTACTACCAGGATAAGGCTTCCCGCACTCACACTATACCCAACGGCAAGAAGGTAGTTTCTTGGTGGCATAGAGAGTTTCTTCATAACGATAGAGTTGCTATACGATTCCTTAGGACATCTCATCCAGAGAGACAGCAGAGAGAGGGTTTTGTCGGGAAGATCGTTAATTGGATAACCTACGATGAATGAGAGCTTGTTTGCGCCCCGCTTCTCAAAGCGCGGAGGCGCAGCACGCCCTCCAGGGAGGGCAAGGAGGTGGCATGGACAAAAGTATATTGCTCTACTATTTCAGCGGGACAGGGAACTCAAGAAGGCTGACAGAGGTAGCCGCCAAAAGATTTGAAGAAGTGGGGTTTAAGGCGAAGATAAGAAATATTGAAGAGAAGGGGTTGGCTGAAGGGCACAACGATTATTCTTGCTACGGTTTCATATTTCCCGTCCATTTCCGGGGCATTCCCCATATTATGACCAAATTTATGGCGGCTCTCCCTCTTGAAACGGGAAAAGAGGCCTTTATTATAGTCTCGATGGGAAATATAGGATACGGGATTTCACCTTCACAGGGCAAATGCTTGGGGCAAGGAAAGAGCATTTTAGAGGGAAGGGGATATAAGGTAGTCGGCGGACATGCGGTGACCATGCCTAATAACTTTATTGCGTTGGTCGGCGCTTCCACCCCGGAAATGGCAGCACCAGTGATTGAAGCCGGGGAGAAAGCGGTCGGTGAATTCATTGAGAAGATTATAGATGGGGAGTTCTATATGGAAAAAACCCATTGGCCAACGAAGCTAATGGGGATTACCACTAATCCGTTGTTCTTATATGGGCGCAAATATGTGAGTTCCTTTTTCCGCCTCGATGATAGATGCGACTCCTGCGGGATCTGTGCCAAGATTTGTCCTGTAGGGAATATCGAAATGGTAAATGGCAGGCCTGAGTGGGGAAGGGGGTGTGAATCTTGTTTTAGGTGTATAAACCTCTGCCCAAAAGAGGCCATTCAGTGTACATTTATCGGCAGAACCGAGAAAAGGAGAAGATATAAGGAACCTCATCTGAAGGTGAAGGATTTGATGAGAGAATAGAGGAGGGGTTTGTTGTCTAAAATAGGCGAAATTATCGAGGCCTCGACCAGCGAGTTTATGGCGCAGTGCTATGAGCTGCACCAGCCTCCCCCCTTCGGCAGCCTGGTGAAGGCCAGGGAGGGGGAGATAGAGATATATGGCGTGGTTTGCGACGCCGCCACCACAAGCATCGAGCCCGGCCGTCACCCCATCGCCCGGGGGAGGGAGGAGGCCGAGGAGGAGGACGTCTTCCGCTCCAGCCCGCAACTGGCCAAGCTCCTGCGCACCGACTTTTCCGCCCTTATTGTAGGGCATAAAGAAGGGCAAAAGCTTTATCACTACCTTCCACCGAGGCCGGCAAGAATCCATAGCTTTGTCTATGTGTGCGACGCTGAAGAGGTCGAAAAATTCAGCCAGTCCTTCGATTTTCTGAGCATACTGGTCGCCGCCAAAGGGCAGGCCGATGAGCTAATCGCCGCCTCCCTGCGCCATGCCGCCCAGGCGCAGCCAGACCCTCGCCGTTTTCTGGTGATTGCGGGCAAGGAGCTGGCGGTGCTGTTGGGGGCAGAGCCAAACAGGTTGAATACCATCCTGAGGAGAATAAGAAGGTGAGCGAAAGTTTACATAATGAGAGAAGGGGCGAAAACGAAAAAAGGCTCGGGCTTGTGGTCTCAGGCTCGCTGAGCAGGGGGGTGGAGGTTAAGCTGGACAGCACCACCTCTGTTGAGGACATCGCCGTCGGGCGCTACGTAACCATCGAAGGCGAGAAGGGGCGCTTTTTGGGCATGATCACCGACATCGCCCTGGATGCCATTGACTCGAGGCTGATGACAAATCCCCCTGAGGTCTCCGATCCCTTTATCGCCGAGGTCGTGGCTGGAACCAGCACCTTTGGCAGGGTTCATGTTCAGCCGCAGCTTACCCTGGGCGGCGATGTCTCAAGCCTGCTTGAGGGGCCGCAGTCAGTGAAGACTGTCCCCGCCCACTTCTCCGTGGTGAAAGAGGCCAGCGAGCAGGATGTGGAAAGGGTCTTTGGTCAAGTGGAGGAGAAACAGTTCTGGATTGGCACCCCGCTGGATATGGAGATAAAGGTGCGGCTCAATCCCACTGAGTTTGTAAAACGCTCCAACGGCGTCTTCGGCAAGAGCGGCACCGGAAAGACATTCCTCGCCAGGCTGCTTCTCATCGGTATAGTCCAGGAGAATGTGGCAGCGAACCTGGTCTTCGATATGCACAGCGAGTATGGCTGGGAGGGCACCAGCGAGGAGGGGCGCAAGGTGAAGGGCTTAAAGCAGCTCTTCCCCTCCAAGGTAGCTGTTTTCGCCCTCGACGAGGAGAGCGCCAGAAGGCGCAAGGTGTCAACCGACTTTGTGGTCGAGGTCGGCTACGATGAGATCGAGCCTGAGGACATCGAGATGCTGGGGGAGACGCTGAACCTTACCGAGGCCTCGGCTCAAGCCACCTATCGTCTCGCCCGCCACTTTGGCGAGCGCCAGTGGCTGGAGCGCTTTCTCGCCCTCGAGGGCAGGGAGGAGCTCAACGAGCTGGCAAAGGCCCTGGGGGAACATGAAGCCACCATAGCTGCCCTCAGGCGTCGCCTTGAGGCGCTGAGGAGGCTTCGCTTCCTCGTCCCCCATGCCAGGGATAACGCCATCCAGCGCATCCTGGAGTATCTCGACCGGGGGATAAATGTCGTTTTGGAGTTTGGACGCTACGATGATATTACAGCCTACGTTTTAGTGGCCAACCTCTTGACGCGGCGCATCCACGCCCAGTATCGGGAGAAGGTGGAGAGAGCCATGGGCGAGGAGATTGCTAAACCCAAACCACTGGTCATCACTATAGAAGAAGCGCACAAGTTCCTCAATCCAGGTATTGCAAACCAGACCATCTTTGGCACCATTGCCCGCGAGATGAGAAAGTATAATGTCACCCTGGTGGTAATCGACCAGCGCCCCAGCGGCATCGATGAGGAGGTGATGAGCCAGATGGGAACCAAGATAACATGTCTCCTCGACAATGAGCGGGACATTGAGAGCGTGCTCACCGGGGTTTCGGGCAAGAGCGAGCTCAAGGCGGTGCTTTCCAAGCTGGAGACCAAGCAGCAGGCGCTGATCTTTGGTCATGCCGTCCCGATGCCGGTGGTGGTGAGAACCAGGGAGTATGGCTCACCCCAGTCCTACAAGGAGCTTGGCTTCCGCGAGGCAATAGAGCTAAAGAAAGAGGCGGAGAAAGAATTGGAGGACTTGTGGGGGTAAGAGGACAATGGAGAAATTAAAGAAACCGATTAGAAAAGAATTACCATATCTTAAAATATATCTAGACGACCTACGATCGATCTATGAAGTGCTTAAACAGCACGCGAAAAGTATAGTCATCGAGACTGAAGAATATAGCGTGCCCAGTGTTGATGCTCTCAAAGAGGTTGAGGTAGAGGAGATACACCACTTGATAATCAGAAGTGATAATCCTTATATTCATATAGACTTGCTGCCGCAATCAGCATCGCTCTATGTATCTGAGGATTCCACTTATAATCGTGGCATTTTATCGGAGGTGGAAGAAATCCTTAACAGGTGTAAGCGACGTTGGACTAGCATCCTCACTTCTACTTATTTCATGTGGCCACTTGGCCTAGTGCTTGGCATGTCGATTGCTAACGCGATTATGGACGAGTCAGCGTTGTGGTCAGGGGTAGGTCTGGGTTTATTAGCATTCTACATCCTTTGGGCGGTATGGGCATACAGGTTCACTCTTAACAAGCATTCCACTATTATGCTAAGGGAAAGAAGAACAGAGGTTGGTTTTTGGCAAAGAAACCGTGATCAAATAGTGGTTGCCATAATTGCGGCATTAATTACTTTTCTGCTGACGCTACTTGTAGTTATTTTGATTGATTAAGAATGTGACAAAGCGTATACAATTTGTGGGGAGATGAGGCTCTTGCAAAGACAGAGCGCACCGATCGCCAGATTGATAACCTGGTCTATGGCCTCTATGGCCTCACAGAGGAGGAGCGGAGAATAGTGGAGGAGAACGTCTGAAAGCATGAAGCGCGATATTGTGATTGAGGAGGTTGCCACTCCTCTCAGCCCCTCACAGGCTTTTGAGGCGTTTAAGGATCGCCCTTTCAGCTTCTTTCTCGATAGCGGCATGGACCCGGAAAAGCTGGGGCGCTACTCCTTCATCGGCAGCGACCCTTTTCTCGTTCTAAAAAGCCGTGGTAAAAGGATCGCCCTTCTTCAAGGTGATAGGCAGGAGATAATTGAGGGCAATCCTTTCGATGTGCTGGGCGA